>NZ_JAMYQL010000021.1:0-111794 GCF_040320865.1 Mesorhizobium sp. M0598
GCTGCGTGTCATGTGATTTCGGAGTGGTGAAGTAGCCGCGTTACCTACGCGCCCGGCAATTGGATGGGCAGGGGTCCTAAGAGGAAACAGGCGGCGAAATGGGGCAATGTATTTCTCTAGGGCTGCCGGTTGGTAGACCCGACGCCGCCGACGCGCATATGATTTTCCACGATCCGTGCACCGGGCACACCTGATCCCCGCCCCCGAGTCACCTTGCGGATATCCGGCGCCTTGCCCTTGTAGGCGAAAGAGGAATTCCGGGCGATCACGAAAAGGCCCGAGACCTTTGAGAGATCGGTGATGATGTCCTCCGTGATGCCGTCGGCGAAATAGCCCTGCTCCGGGTCGCCGGACATGTTGTCGAAGGGCAGGACGGCTATCGACGGCTTTGCCGGAAGCCGCGGCTGGGCTTCGACGGCAGCCTTGACGGCACCGTCCGCGCGGTTCGGCGACCAGGTCCAGATATGCACCGGGCGCTCGATGTTCTTGACCTCGTGATGGCCGCTGTCGACGAAATCGACCCCGATGCGGCCGTGCAGATGTTCGCGAACGCCATCCGAAATCGCCACGCCCCCAAGATCGGCGAGCGTCTCGAGGCGGGCGGCCACATTGACCCCGTCGCCGTAGAGATCGCTGTCGTCGACCATCACGTCGCCGAGGTTGACGCCGACGCGAAGCACGATGACGCGGTCCGGCGGCACGTTTTCGTTGGCGGCGGCCATGGCCTGCTGAAGGGCGGTGGCGCATTCGACGGCGTTGACGGCGCTGCCGAACTCGACGAACACGCCGTCGCCGGTCCGCTTGAAGACACGGCCCTGATGGCGTTTGACAAGCGGCTCCAGCACATCCTTCCACCGCGCCATGAGCTGCGTGTGCGTAGCCGTTTCGTCGCGCTCCATGAGCCGGCTGTAGTCGACCACGTCAGCGGCCAAAATGGCAGCAAGCCGGCGTCGGATGGATTCGTTGGCCATATGCAAGGGCGCCTTCCTTGCACCCATTGGTCAAACTTTACTGGCGTCTTGCTTCCAAGTCTATTCGGCTTGAAGCTGGCCTTGGTTGACATCCAGCGTTCATTGCAGTGCGCGCAAACCTCCGCTTGTGTGGCGCGTTTTCCCGTTGAAGGGACGGATCGGAATTTCCGCTCTCCACCACCCCAGCCAGCCTTTCGACGCTCGTTTCTGGCGTTCTGCGGCTCAGGTGTTTGAACCAGGGACGCGCCAGGAGCGGAAGCTTAGCAGGGGTCACGCCAGCGCCGAGTTAGCGCTACGAAGCAGACCTTCAGCCTGGCCCGGAAGCGGGGCCCGGCTTACCAAGTGGCATATCCAGGAAGCGCGTCCCCCTCCTCAGCTCGGCACCGTTTTCGGCTCTACGCTATACCTGCGCGACGAGCCCCTTCCTTAATCGCAGCGAGGGCCAGAGGATTGGTGACGGGATAGGTTCGGATGAAGTTCTCGACGGTGAACCTTGGAAACTCGACGGCAATCCGCCTGGCGATCGACTGCGCCTGCGCCGGCTCTTCGAGCAGCGCGTGACACAGGGCACGGAACATCAGAGTGACGGGAATATCCGGCGGACTTTGGCGCAGCGACGACAGACTGTCGGCATAGCGACCGGCGACGAACCGCGCCCGGGCGAGCTGCGCGTAGTACCAACTCGGAGCCTGCGGATTGAGGCGAAGCGCCCGTTCGGCAAGAGCACAGCCTTCTTCCGGATTTCCACACACGAGAGCTCGGCTTGAGGCAAGCATCGACAGCACATCGGCGTCATTGGGTGCCAGGGCCAGCGCCCGGTCGTATTCCTCTGCGGCCCCGCTGATATCGCCGCCAATGGCGCGGAGAGCGCCCATGTAAAGGCGCGTCATCGGATCGGTAGGGTCGAGCGCCAGAGCCTTTTCCACGCATTCTCGCCAGCGCTCGACCGAAGCGGCTGAATCTGGCGTGAAGGCATTGAAGGCATCGACCGCATGTGCCAATCCCAACGTCATCCAGGCCCGCGCGAAGCCGGGGTCGAGTTCCACCGCGCGGGACAGCATGCGTATGGCTTCTGCCCTCGCATCGGTCGTGAATCTGTCGTGCAGTTCCACCCCGAGTAGATAGCAGTCGTAAGCACCCAGGCTCGAGGGAGGCTTCCGCCGAGCCACCTCACGCCCGAGATTGGCGAGCTTGCCGAAAGTGCCTGCCAGGGCATTGATGACGTTCTGTGTGATGCTGTCCTGCATGAGAAAAAAATCATCGGTCGACTCGTCGAACCGCGCCGACCAAAGGTTGGCTCCGGTCCGGGTGTCGACCAGCTGCACCGCGACGCGGACACGCTGTCCGATCGCCTGGAGGGTGCCTTCCAGCAGGTAATCGGCGTTCAGTTCCCGTCCAACCGAGCGTGTGTCGCTCGCCCGTCCCCGATAGGACTGCATGGTCTGGCGCGAAATGACCGCAAGGTCGGGATAGCGCGCTAGGTCGCCGACCATGTCGGCCGACAGGCCGTCTGCCAGCCGCCTCCAGCCGTCGTCGGCGCTCAGGTTTTCGAACGGCAAAACCGCAATTACCGGCGGCTTACTGTCGTCGCCGGCAGAAAGGCCTGGTTTGGCACCGACGATCTTGCCCGCAGTAGCGGGGTCGATCAAGACACGGTACACGCGAACAGGTTCGGCGATACTTTTCATTTTCTGCACGCCGAGTGAGGCAAAGCCGATCGGCACCTTTCCCCTCACATGGTCGCAGGCGGTGGCGGAAATCGCGATTCCTCCAGGTTCCGCCAGCCCTTGCAGCCGATCGGCGATGTTCACCGCATCGCCGTGGATGTCGTCACCCTCAACCATAACATCGCCCAGATTGATGCCGATGCGGAAATCAAGCCGCCGTTCTGGCTGCGTGAGAACGTTCACCTCCGCCTTCCGTTGCTGGATTTCGACCGCGCAGCGTAGGGCGTCGACCACACTGTGGAACTCGACCAGCATCCCATCTCCCATGGTTTTCACCAGGCGACCATGGTGCGCAGCGATCCTTGGCTCGAATACTTCGTTCAGGTCGGTTCGGAAAAGCGCACGCGTACCCTCGTCGTCGATCTGGCTCAAGCGGCCATAGCCGACGACATCGGCAATCAGGACGGCTGCGAGATGACGTTCCATCCCTCAATCCTTCGCGGATTGTTACCCGCTTTCCAAGCTTACAGCAGGTCGCAGGTTGATGCCATTGCCGCCGCCCCTGAAAGACAGCTTTTCGGGTCTGTGTACCTGCTGCATGAGAGCCCGAATATCGGACAAGGGTCAGATCGCGTCATGCGACGCTCCCAACTGGATGACGGCAAAGGGTCGAACTCGGTCGTTCAGAGTGATTGGGTTTTGACCCAAGCATTTTGCAGCCAAGTGGAACGCGGCTAAAACAAATAGATAGAGCGGGATTGAACTTGAACGCATCCCGCCTCAGCTGAAGCGGCTACCGATCAGCCGGCTCCACTGCTCGCCCGCAAGCCCGTTCAGAAAGACTTGCGAGTTCTTCATCGCGTCCAAAAGCTCTGGATCACGTGAATGTACCACCGTTGAGGCAACGGTCAGGAAAGCAATGCGTCGTCCAAGCATCGCCTCCAGAAGTGCAGGTTGAATGCGTCCGCGCAGGCCGCTGACGCCGCGCGTGGCGGCGTGATCGATCAGGCAGTCAATCACCGGGCCCGCCTGGCCGGGGAGGGCGAAGATTTGCAGCACGCGACCAATTTCATACTTTCGTGCGTAATAGGCGAAAGCGCCGACATTGGTGCCGACTGGCGACGTCACACAAACGTAGACAAGCTCGCCCAGATCCGGTTTTTGTGCCGCATCGGTCAGGATGTGGTCGAGTTGGTCTTCCGTCCATTCCGGGCGCAGGGCGAATTGAGCGGTAAACGGTTCGATGAGCCTGGCAAATGCGTGGCTGTCGATTTCGGATGTACGAAATGCTCCGTGGCCTGCCCCGTCCACCGCCACACCCGACCAGCGTCGTTCGCTGGACGTCATCCTTCTGCAGTAAAATCGGTCGACTGTACGCGCCAGCGGATTGAGCATTCGCGCAAGCGCCATGCGATTGGCGGAAAGGCTGAGCATGAAGGCCGCGGGGCGCATCACGCGGACCCAGTCAAGGCTGTATTGCGGCAGGACCACGCCGCGCAGCCGGGTCCACAATTTCACGGAAATATCGTTGGCCGTCTCGCTGAAGGAGATGTCCTGCGGACCATCCAGGTAAGCTTTCAGCAAGCGGGCGCCGGCCAGCGGGTCGTGCTCATGGTCCTCGACCATGAGCGAGCTACAGATGGCCGCGCGTAGTTGTCGGCCGTTGAACGTCATCGGCAGGACGTGGACGCCGACAAATCCGGAGACGCGACCGGCGTCGTTGACATGGACAAGCGACCGGAGGTTGTCTGCGCAACCGGGCGCATCCAGATAAAACCGTTTCATGTATTCCACGAGAGAGGCCGGCGCTTCGGTCCTCTCCTTCAACAGCACGCGCTGAAACATGTTCGCAACTGCCGGGAGGTCGGCGCCTTGCAAGGCGCGAATGACGCTCAAGCCCGGCTCCCGCCACCAAAGTCCCATCCACCGAGCTTTCGGGCCAAGGCGACGCGAGGCACGAGAACATCGGGCGCGCGTTCCAACTCGACGCCCATGAAGCCGTGCAACCTCGGCCAGTTGCGATCGCCCCGGTGACAGAACGGAGTGATGAATTGCTGCGGCAAGGTGGAACCCTTTGCTTGACCGACGAAAAACCGGCGTCATTGCTGCTAGCAGATTCAGGTAAACCGATATTAAAGTCGTTGCTTTGAATGGTAGCGAACCGGGTTTGTCCGGCCCCATCCTGGACATCAGCAATTTTGGTTCCTGGCGGACTCTACACGACCAGCGGCATGAGTTGCGTGCTCCGCGCCGAACCGTTTCGGCTGGCCAAAGTTTCGCGTGGCGGCTCTTGACTGGGAGCGCGGGCGTAATACGGTGAGGACAAATACCGGCTCTGACCGCCGGGCGGCAAGAATGCCTCGTATGCTCTCGCCTGGCGGCGGTGGCTGCGGGGCATTGTCATTTTGAGGCATTGCTTGAAACGGCATATCGAGATCGGCATTCTCTATTCGCGGTCCGGCAACTACCAGCTGGTGTCCGAATCCTGCCGTGCGGGTGCGATGAACGCCATGGCCGACGTCAACGCCGATCCCGCTATCCCATTCGAATTCATCCCGATCGAGCGCGACCCGCAGGGCAACATCGATCGCTATGCAAGCGGCTGCGCGGACATTCTCGCCAACAGCGGCGCGCGTCACATCATTGGCTGCGTCACCTCGTGGAGCCGCAAGGAGGTCATTCCAATCCTGGAGAGGGCAGGCGGCACGCTGTGGTACGCCTGCCCGTACGAGGGCTTCGAAGCCAACGAGCATGTCGTCTACACACACGCCTGCCCCAATCAGCATCTCGTACCGCTGCTTGCCTATGTCGTGCCTCGTTTCGCCGCCGACGGCTTCCTGCTCGGTTCCAACTACATCTGGGGTTGGGAGACCAACCGCGTGGCGCGCGACCTGATTGCGGACGCTGGCGGCAAGGTGCTGGGCGAACGCTATCTGCCGCTCGGCGAGGTCGATGTTGCGCGGCTGATCGCGGAGATACAGGCGACGAGACCTGATTTCATTCTGAATAATCTCATCGGCCCTTCTTCTTATGCCTTCATCGCTGCGTATGCGGAGCTTGGCCGGCGCGACCCGCATTTCAGGCCGGAGCGTTGCCCGATCCTGTCCTGCAATCTCACGGAATGCGAATTGCCGGCGCTCAACGGGGCAGGCGATGGCCACCTTTCCGTTGGGCCCTATTTTCACGACATCTCGGGGGCGGATCGCCGTGCGGCTCCAGTGCCTTCCGTCATGCCGGCCTCATCGTTCGAGGCGGCGGCTTATGCCTCGGTGCGCATGCTCGCCGAGATCCTCACCCGCAACCCCGGTGCACAATGGACGGACCTTCCCAAGGTCTTTACCGAAACGTCATTTCGAACGCCACTGGGCGACATCGCCATCGACCCGCAAACCCAGCATGCTACCTTGCCGGTGCTAATCGGACGTATCGATGGAACATCGTTCAAAACGGTCACGCTGACGAAGGGCGTGGCACCCGATCCCTACCTTTCCCGCTATGACCGGACGGAGACCTTCGGGCGGCCACGCCTGCGGGTGGTGTCGTGAGCAAGATGGCGCGTATCCCGAACCTTGGAGGCGCTAGGGCTTTTGTCCTGCATCGTCCACATCCGACCGTGCAGGCGATCACAAGGCAATTGTCGGCCATCGGCCTTGAGGCGATTGGCTTTTGGCCGGAACTGCCGGCCGAAGCCTTGGCGGCGGACTTCGTCTTCTTCGACGTCGATCTCGGCTTTGACGAACAATTTCCGTGGAAGCCGGGCGAGGCACCGATGCCGCTAATAGCACTGATCGGCTCCGAGGCGCCGGGGCGCGTCGAATGGGCATTGTCGCACAAGGCCGATGCGCAGTTGCTGAAACCGGTCGGCAATGCCGGCGTCTATAGCGCGCTTTTGATCGCAAGGCAGAGTTTCGAGGCGCGCAAGCTTCTGGCCAGCGAGATTGCCTCGCTTCGTCAGCGGGTCGCGGAGCGCCAGACCATCGTACGCGCGGTGGAGGTCTCGTCGAAGGGCGCCGAGGACGGCCGTGCCTATGCGCAGCTCCGCTCGCTGGCGATGAGCTGGCAAATCAGTGTCGAGGAAGCCGCGCGCAGGATCGTGGCGATGACACAAGAAGAAGGCGACGATGACCAATCCGATCGCGCCTGAGCTTTCGGCCGCCGGGCGTATGCCAGCCAAGCCTCGCGCCGGCGTCTGGCGACGTCTGCTAAAACGGCCTCTCGCTTTACTCGGCCTCGGGATTATTGCCGTTGTCTTGGCCGGCGCCATTCTTGCACCGTGGCTGACAGGCTACGATCCAAACGAGCAGATGTTCGACGGGCTCACGCTTGAAGGCGCACCACTGCCGCCGGGGGCCCAATTCTGGCTGGGCACCGACCTGCTTGGCCGCGACCTGCTGACCCGTCTCCTTTTCGGCGCGCGCACGTCGCTGATCATCGGCATCGTCGCCAATGGCGTGGCGCTTCTGATCGGCACGTTGGTCGGCATCACGGCCGGCTATTTCCGCGGCTGGATCGGCAGCGCGCTTATGCGTTTCACCGATTTGATGATGGCTTTCCCGGCGCTGCTGCTCGCCATCTGCCTGGCGGCGGTGCTCCAGCCGAGCCTATGGATCGTCGCCATGGTGATCGCATTGGTGAACTGGGTGCAGACCGCCCGCGTCATCTACACCGAGACAAGTTCGCTCTCCGAGCGCGAGTTCATCGATGCCGAGCGCACCATCGGCGCAAGCGCCCCGCGCATCCTGTTTCGTCATATCCTGCCGCACCTTTTGCCGACGATCATCGTCTGGGGCACGCTCGGCATCTCGACGACGGTGCTTCTTGAAGCGACGCTCAGCTATCTCGGCATCGGCGTGCAACCGCCGACTGCTTCCTGGGGCAACATCATCTTCGAAAACCAAACCTATTTTCAGGCAGCGCCCTGGCTGGTTTTCTTTCCGGGTGCGGCGATCCTGGCGCTGGCGCTAGCCTTTAACCTGGTCGGCGATGCGCTGCGCGACATCCTCGATCCGACGCAAAGGGGGCGGGCATGATCGCCTATCTCGGCCGCCGCGTTGTCCAGTCCGTGCTCATCTTGCTCGGCGTCTCCCTGATCACCTTTGCGTTGCTCTATCTGCTGCCCGCCGATCCCGTCCGCCAGATCGCCGGCCGCAGCGCCACGCCCGAGACGGTCGAAAACATCCGCCGGCAGCTCGGCCTCGATCAGCCCTTCGTCGTCCAGTACTGGCACTATCTGATCAGTCTGCTCAGCGGCGATCTGGGGCGCTCCTACATCCAGCGCTCGGAGGTCACGGAGCTTATCGTCTCGCGGCTGCCGGCAAGCCTGCTGCTGATGCTCGGCGCCATTGCTTGCGAAGTCGTGATCGGGCTGACGATGGGCCTCATCGCCGCCGTCAAGCGTGGCACCGCCACCGACCAGTCGCTGATGGTCGCCTCCTTCGTCGGCGTCTCGGCGCCGCAATTCGTTGTCGGCCTGCTGCTGCTTTATGTGTTCGCGGTGCGGCTCGGTTGGTTCCCGATCGGCGGTTACGGCACCTGGCGTCATCTGGTGCTGCCGTCGCTGACCATGGGAATTCTCGGTGCCGGCTGGTACGCCCGCATGATGCGCTCGTCGATGATCGACGTGCTGCGCCAGGATTACGTGCGTACCGCGCGTGCCAAGGGTCTTGCACGCAGCGCCATTATCTTCCGGCACGCGCTGCCCAACGCCATCCTGCCGGTCATCGCCATGATCGGCATCGACATCGGCATCTTCATGGGCGGCATCGTGGTTGTCGAAAGCGTGTTCGGCTGGCCAGGCATCGGCCAGCTAGCCTGGCAGGCCATTCAGCGCATCGATATTCCGATCATCATGGGGGTCACCCTGGTTTCGGCCTTTGCCATCGTGCTCGGCAATCTCCTGGCCGACACTGTCGCACCGTTCATCGATCCACGCATCAAGCTCAGATGAAAACCAAGAAAACCAGAGAAAGGGAACATGACATGAGAAAATATCTGATATCGACCGTGGCGGCATCGGCGCTTGCGGCTGGTGCTTGGCATGACAAGCGTACGCGCCGAAGACGCCGTCGATCCGAATGCCAAGCAGGGCGGCGCGATCACCATCACCTACAAGGACGACGTCGCCACGCTCGATCCGGCCATCGGCTATGACTGGCAGAACTGGTCGATGATCAAGAGCCTGTTCGACGGGCTGATGGACTACGAGCCGGGCACCACCAACCTGCGGCCCGACCTTGCCGAGAGCTACGAGATTGCGCCCGACGGCAAGACCTTCACCTTCAAGCTGCGCCACGGAGTGAAGTTCCACAATGGCCGCGAGATGACCGCCGACGACGTGAAATATTCGCTCGATCGGGTCACCAATCCAAAGACACAGAGCCCGGGCGCCGGCTTCTTCGGCTCGATCAAAGGCTATGACGACGTCGCTGCCGGCAAGGCGGAAAGCCTGGCGGGCATAACCGTCGTCGATCCCTACACGATCAAGTTCGAGCTGACCCGGCCCGACGCCACCTTCCTGCATGTCATGGCGATCAACTTCTCGCATGTCGTGCCGAAGGAAGAAGTCGAAAAATACGGTGCGGACTTCGGCAAACATCCGGTCGGAACCGGCGCCTTCAAGCTCGCCGAATGGACGCTCGGCCAGCGCGTGGTCTTCGAGCGCAACCCGGATTACTGGCACAAGGGTCTGCCGCATCTCGACAAGATCACCTTTGAGATCGGCCAGGAGCCGATCGTGGCGCTGCTGCGGCTCCAGAAAGGCGAGATCGACGTTCCCGGCGACGGCATTCCGCCGGCGAAATTCCAGGAGGTGATGGCCGATCCCGAGCAGAAGGCCCGTGTCGTCGAGGGCGGCCAGTTGCACACCGGCTATATCACCATGAATACCACCATGGCGCCCTTCGACAACGTGAAGGTGCGGCAGGCGGTCAACATGGCGATCAACAAGGACCGCATCGTCCAGCTGATCAACAACCGTGCGGTGCCGGCCAATCAGCCGTTGCCGCCGTCGATGCCCGGCTATGACAAGGCATTCAAGGGCTATCCCTATGACGTGGCCAAGGCCAAGGCCTTGCTTGCCGAGGCCGGGCATCCCGACGGATTTGACACGCAGCTGTTTGCCATGAACACCGATCCCAACCCGCGCATCGCGCAGGCCATTCAGCAGGATCTGGCGGCGGTCGGCATCAAGGCCGGCATCCAATCGCTCGCGCAGGCCAACGTCATCGCCGCCGGCGGCGACAAGGCCGGTGCGCCGATGATCTGGTCCGGCGGCATGGCCTGGATCGCCGACTTCCCCGATCCGTCGAACTTCTACGGCCCGATCCTCGGCTGCGCTGGTGCCGTCCCGGGCGGCTGGAACTGGTCGTGGTATTGCAACAAGGAGCTCGACGCCAAGGCGGCCGAAGCCGACTCCATCGTCGACCCGGCCAAGGCTGGCGACCGCGCCAAGATGTGGAGCGAGATCTACGGCAAGATCATGGAAGACGCGCCCTGGGCACCGGTCTTCAACGAGCAGCGGTTCACCATGAAATCAACCCGCATGGGTGGCGCCGACAACCTCTATGTCGACCCGGTCCACATCCCGATCAACTACGACAATGTGTATGTGACCGATGTGCAATAACTGCGACTACACCATCCACGGGCGCCACCATCATTTCGGCTGGGACAATTCCTTTGTCCCGACCGAACGGGTGGCGCCAGGGTCGACGATCGAGTTCCAGTGCCTGGACTCGTCCGGCGGGCAGCTGACGATGGAGAGCACCGTCGACGACGTTGCTTTGCTCGACTTTGCCAAGGTGAACCCGGTCACTGGGCCAATCTATGTCGACGGGGCAGAACCGGGCGATGCCCTGAAAATCACCATCGAGGCGTTCAAGCCGTCAGGCTTCGGCTGGACGGCGAACATCCCGGGATTCGGTCTGTTGGCGGATGACTTCTCTCAACCGGCACTGAATATCTGGAAGTACGACGCCGCCTCGCTCGAACCGGCGCTGTTCGGCAAGAGCGGCCGGGTGCCGCTCAAGCCCTTCGCCGGCACCATCGGCAATGCCCCGGCTGAGCCGGGTCTGCATTCGGTGGTCCCGCCGCGGCGCGTGGGCGGCAATCTGGACATCCGTGATCTCGCCGCCGGCACGGTTCTCTACCTCCCTGTGGAGGTCGCGGGCGCGTTGTTCTCGGTCGGCGACACGCACGCCGCGCAAGGCGATGGCGAGGTCTGCGGCACGGCGATCGAGAGCCCCATGAACGCCGTGCTGACGCTCGATCTGGTCAAGGATGCACGGCTGCGGACGCCGCGTTTCACAACGCCCGGTCCGGTGTCGCGGCATCTCGACGCCAAGGGCTACGAGGTGACAACCGGTATCGGGCCGGATCTGATGGACGGCGCCAGGAGCGCCGTTTCCCAGATGATCGACCTGCTCTCCGGCCGCTACGGCATGGATCCGGTAGATGCCTATATGCTCGTCTCGGTTTGCGGTGACCTGCGCATCAGCGAGATCGTCGACATGCCCAACTGGGTGGTTTCGTTCTACTTCCCCCGCTGCGTCTTTGAATGAAGGTGGAGGACATCAAACGATCCGGGCAGGCCGCCGCGGAGAGTGGCTCTGTCAGACCGGTACTCAGCGTCTCAGGTCTGAGCGTCGCCGTGCGCGGCGAGGAGGGCGAGCGCGACGTCGTTTCCGACCTGACATTCGGCCTGATGCGCGGCGAAACGCTTTGCATCGCCGGCGAGTCCGGTTCCGGCAAGTCGATGACGGCGCTGGCCATCATGGGCTTGCTGCCGCAGCCGGCGGCACGCATCGGATCAGGCTCCATCCGGCTCGGCAATCAGGATCTCGCGGCTCTCAGCGAGAGCGGCATGCGCCGCATCCGCGGCGACCGTATTGCCATGATCTTTCAGGAACCGATGACATCGCTCAATCCGGTTCTGTCCATTGGGCGGCAGCTCACGGAGGCGATCGAGGCACACACCTCGCTGTCGCGCTCCAACTCGCGGCTGAGGGCGCTCGAGGCGCTGAAGGCAGTCCGAATTCCGGATGCCGAACGGCGGCTCGAGCACTATCCGCACGAACTGTCAGGCGGCATGCGCCAGCGCGTGATGATTGCCATGGCTCTGGCCCTGAACCCGGACGTGCTGATCGCCGATGAGCCGACGACCGCCCTCGATGTTACGGTTCAGGGCGAGGTGCTGGAGCTGCTGCGCGACCTCCAGCGCGAGCACGGCACCAGCGTCATCCTGATCACGCACGACATGGGCGTCGTCGCCGAGATGGCGGACCGCGTCATCATCATGCGCGATGGCCGGATGATCGAGCAGGGCAGGGCGGCTGACATCTTCAATCGCCCGCAGGCCGACTATACACGCGAGCTTCTGGCCGCCGTGCCGCGTATCGGCGGCGGACGGACGGCCGAAGGCCGACAAGATGCCGCCAACATGCCGGCCGAGCTTGTATCTGTCAGCGATCTTCACGTCCGCTTCGACCTGCACGGCGGCTTCTTCGGCCGCGTTGACCGCAGGGTGCACGCGGTCGAAGGCGTGAGTTTCTCGATCGCGCCGCACGAAACCCTGTCGCTGGTCGGCGAATCGGGCTGCGGCAAGTCGACGACGGCCAAGGCGATCGCCGGACTAGTGCCTTTCACCGGCAGCATTTCAATCGGCGGCCACGACCTGTCGGCGCTCAGCCGCAAGGAGCGCAAGGCTGTCCGCCGCAATGTGCAGATGATCTTTCAGGATCCCTTCGCGTCCCTCGACCCGCGCATGCGGGTCGGCGATCTCGTCGCCGAGCCTCTGCTGATCCACGGCCTCGGCGACAGAGAGCAACGGCATGCCCAGATCGCCGCCCTGTTCGAACGCGTCGGCCTCTCCGCTGACCAGATGGAGCGCTATCCCCACGAATTCTCCGGCGGGCAGCGCCAGCGAATCTGCATTGCACGGGCGCTGGCGCTGCGACCAAAGCTGATCATTGCCGACGAGAGCGTCTCTGCTCTCGACGTGTCGGTGCAGGCGCGCGTGCTAAGATTGCTGAAGGAGCTGCAGCGCGAATTCGGCGTCGCATATCTCTTCATCTCGCACGACATGGCGGTGGTCGAGAACATCTCCGATCGCGTGGCGGTAATGTATCTGGGGCAGATCGTCGAGATGGGCACCCGCGACCAGATCTTCTCCAACCCGCGCCATCCTTACACAAAGCGGCTGATCGAAGCCGTTCCGGTTCCCGATCCAGGCCGGCGCCGCGCCAGGTTCGCCCGTTTGGACAGCGAAATTCCAAGCGCTGTGCGACGCATCGGTGACGAGCCCCGGAAACTCAAGCTCGAAGATGTTGGCGACGGCCACCTCGTCGCCACTTGATCGAGCTTAGGCTGCCTCGTCCAGCCAATCCCGCAGAGGCTCGGGGACAGCTGCATATGTGATGTTCGAGCGGCGGAAAATGATCGGCGATGGCGCTGCCGCGGCAGCGCCGTTCGGCGATGCCGAGTTGGCAAGATCACCCGTTTACATCTGACATGTTAGCGTGCTAACGCTACGTCCACATGGATTTCAACGGAGATCGCATTGGCTTCCCGCTTTGGTCTTTCGGTTGCCCTGACCACACCCTTCGACCCGTCGGGGCAGATAGCGCTCGCGCCGATGATCGCGCATGCCCGAGCCTGCCTTGGCGCCGGCTGCAGCAGCGCGACGCTGTTCGGCACCACCGGCGAAGGAGCCTCGGTCGGCACCGACGAGCGACGGATCGTCACCGAGGCCATGCTGGCGGCCGGTATTCCGCCACATCAGCTCGTCGCCGGAGTGCTGGTCGATGCAGCCGAAGATGCCGCCGATCAGGCCCGGCACGCTTTGCAGCGCGGCGTTCGCAACATTCTGCTCGCTCCGCCGAGCTACTTCAAGAATGTCGGCGAGGACGGGCTGTTCGGATGGTTTTCCGCCGTCTTCACCGCACTCGGTCCGCTGGCGCGCGACGTGCTGCTCTATAACATCCCCTCAGTCACCATGGTGCCGCTCCCGCTTGGGCTGATCGGCCGGCTGCGCGCCGCTTTTCCCGCTGTGGTGGCCGGGGTGAAGGATTCCGGCGGGGACTGGAGCTACAGTGAGGCGCTGCTTGAGGCGCACGGCGATCTGGTGATCCTCATCGGCGACGAACGGCATCTGGCGAGAAGCGTGCGCCGCGGCGGACAGGGCGCGATTTCCGGCATGGCTAATTTTGTTAGCGGCGAAATCCGGGCAATGGTCGAAAACGGGGGCGACGACCCACGCGTCGAAGACTTCGTGCTCGAATTGCTCAAATACCCGGTCACGCCGGCGGTGAAGGTCATGGTCGCGCGCAAGACCGGCGACGAGCGCTGGCTGGCGGTCCGCCCGCCCCTAGAGGCGATCGATCCGCAGGGACAGCGGCAGCTTGCCGCTGCCTACGACAGGCTGTTTGCGACAGAGGCGGCCTGACCGACAAGGCCGGGCTGACCGACAAGGAAGCGAGCTGAAGTGGAAGACGGCAGCGAACCGATCACTCTCCGGGAGAAGGCCTATGCCAGCTTCACGCGGCATTTGCTGGCCCGCGATCTGCGGCCGGGGCAGTTCGTGTCACAGCGCGAACTGGTCGCTTTCACCGGGCTGCCGCTGGGTGCCATTCGTGAGATCGTCCCGCGCCTCGAGGCCGAGGGATTGCTGACCACCATCCCGCAGCGCGGCATGCAGATCGCGCATATCGATATCAATCTGATCCGCGAGGCGTTTCAGTTTCGGTTGTTCATGGAACGCGAGGCAGTGGCGCTATTCACGACCAGCGCTTCTGATGCCGAACTTGCCCGCATGCGGCGCGAACATGAAGAGATGCTGGCTCAAGCTCTCGGGCAGGCGCCGACGCCGGAAATGGAAGCCAAGGCCCAGAACATCGACTGGGCGATGCACGACACCTTCATCAATGCGCTCGGCAACGAGATTATCGCCAAGGCCTATCTGGTCAACTCGGTGAAAATCCGGCTGATCCACCAGGAGCGTTTCCGCATCGACGGTCGTGTGGTGCCGGTGATGCGCGAACATTTGGCGGTCATCGAAGCCATGGAGAGCCGCAATCCGCAAAAAGCGGTTGAAGCGATCAGTCTGCATATCGACAATGCGCGCCGGCTGGCGCTCCAGATCTGAGGAAATATAGCCGCGCCGCGGTTCGCGTCGCATCCACAACGACAGCAACCGGGAGGAAGAAATGTCGTCCAATCTGTTCAACCCAACCAGGAGGCAACTCCTTGCCGGAACCGCGGCGCTAACCGCTGCCGGCCTTGTGGGGCTTCGCCCCGGCTTTGCCGCAGGCGTTGACTGGAAACGCTTTGCCGGGACGACGCTTGACGTCAATCTGGTGAAAAGCCCGCGCAGCGACACCATCCTGAAATATCTCGCCGAGTTCGAGGAACTGACCGGCATCAAGGTCAATGCCGAGGCAACGCCCGAGCAGCAGCAGCGCCAGAAGACGGTGATCGAGTTGAGCTCGGGCAAGCCGAGCTTCGACGTCGTGCATCTGAGCTACCACGTGCAGAAGCGCCAGTTCGAGAAGGGTGGCTGGCTGGCCGACATCGCCGGCTATCTCGCCGATCCGTCGCTCACCGACCCGGCGCTGGTCGAAAGCGACTTCGCCGAAGCCGGCATGCTGTTTGCCAAGGACGGCCAGGGCGTGCTGCGCTCGCTACCGTTCTCGGTGGACTACTGGATCCTGTATTGGAACAAGGAGCTGTTCGAGGCCAAGGGCCTCAAATACCCAGAGACCTTCGAGCAACTGGTGGCAGCCGCCGAAGCGCTGACCGACCCCTCGACCAATACATACGGCTTCGTCGCCCGCGGGCTCAAGAACGCAAACACGCCGGTGTGGACGTCGCTGATGCTCGGCTACGACATGACGCCGCTAGATGACAAGGGCAAGCTGCGCACCGAGGCTCCCGAGGCGATCGAGGCGGCCGCGCTCTATCAAAGATTGATGACCAAGTCCGCCCCTCCGGGCGTTACCGGGTTCAACTGGGCCGAAGCACAGTCGGCCTTCCTGCAGGGCAAGATCGGCATGTGGCTCGACGGCGTGGGCTTTGCCCCGCCGATGGAAAATCCGGAAAAATCGAGGGTGGTCGGCAAGGTCGGTTACGGCGTGATGCCCAAGGGTCCCAAGGCGCATGCCTCGGGCACCTTCGGCGACGGGATTGGCGTTACCGCCGCCAGCGAGAAGAAGGAGGCTGCCTATCTGTTCTGCCAGTGGGCGGTATCGCCAACCATGGGTGCACGGCTGTTGCAGGCCGGGGCCGGCGTTCCGTTCCGCAAATCCGTGCTGGAGGATCCCAAGGTGCGTGAAGGCGTCACCATGCCGGCAAGCTGGCTTGATGCCGTGGTCGGCTCGGGCAATATCAGTCGGCTGGCACTGCCGGTCATCATCCCCGTCACGGAATTCCGCGACATTTATGGCGTGGCGTTGACCAACATGATTGCCGGCGCCGATCCAGCCGCGGAGCTGAAGAAGGCCACCGAACAGTTCCAGCCGGTTCTCGACAGGAGCGAGCAGGGCTGATGTCGGCCACCACCCCAGAACAGACCGGGGTGACGATGCCGGTTATCGACGGGAGCCAGACGATCCGGCTGGCTCCCAACTACTGGCCTTTCGTTGTCCCCGCACTCGTCGTCGTCGGCGCCGTCATCGTTTTCCCCTGGGCTTTCACCCTGTGGATGAGCGTCAATCGCTGGACGCTCGGCCAGTCGCGGAGCTTTGCCGGGATGGAAAACTATCTCCGCCTGGCCAGCGACCCACGTTTCTGGGAATCCCTTGTTCATACGTTGACCTACACTTTCCTCTCGGTTGCAGCGCCGATGCTGCTGGGCACTCTGGCCGCCCTGATCTTCGATGCCAGGTTTCCGCTGCGCGGCTTGCTACGCGGCGTCTTCGTCATGCCGATGATGGCGACACCCGTTGCCGTCGCACTGGTTTGGACAATGATGTTCCATCCTCAGCTTGGCGTGCTCAACTACCTGCTGTCGCTGGTCGGCATCCCGGCTCAGGAATGGATATTCAACGCCAACACGGTCATCCCGTCGCTGGTTGGGGTCGAGACCTGGCAGTGGACGCCGCTGGTCATGCTGATCGTGCTTGGCGGGCTGGCCTCGGTGCCGCGCGAGCCCTTCGAAAGCGCCGAGATCGACGGCGCCAATGCCTGGCAGCAATTCCGCTATCTCACTCTGCCGATGATCGCGCCGTTCCTGATGATCGCGGTCATCATCCGCACCATCGATGCGCTGAAGAGCTTCGACATCATCTACGCGATGACCCAGGGCGGGCCGGGAACGGCGTCGGAGACCATCAACATCTATCTCTACAACACCGCCTTCTCCTACTACGATATCGGCTACGGCTCGGCCATGGCCGTGGTGTTCTTCATTGTCATCGTGGCCCTGTCGTTTGTCCTGCTGATGCTGCGCCAACGCTCGCAGTGGATCGATACGGAGGGCAAATAGATGAGTTCACGGCTGCTCAACCAGATCGGTCTGTTTTTCGCTGCCCTGGTTTTCGTTTCGCCGGCGATCCTGTTCTTCCTCTGGATGATCTCGCTGTCGCTGAAATTCGAGATCGACAACGGTGCCTATCCGCCGATCCTGATCCCCGAACGCTTCGCCTGGTCGAACTATGTAAAGGTGTTCGAGGAGAACAATTTCCTGCTCTATCTCTGGAATTCGGTTCTGGTGACCGGCACGGCGACCTTGCTGGCGCTGCTGATCGGCGTACCGGCCGGCTATGGCATCGCACGGCTCAAGGCTGAACGATCGGCGGTCGTCATCATGATCGCCCGCATGACGCCTGGGCTATCCTATCTCATCCCGCTGTTTCTGCTGTTCCAATGGATCGGGATACTCGGCACGCTGTGGCCGCAGATCATCATCCATCTGGTGGTGACGGTGCCGATCGTGGTGTGGGTGATGATCGGCTATTTCGAGACCACGCCGATGGAACTGGAAGAGGCGGCCAACATCGACGGCGCCAGCTCCTGGCAGGTTTTCCGGCTGGTTGCCCTGCCCATCGCCAAGCCGGGCATCGTCGTCGCCTTCATCCTGTCCGTGATCTTCTCGTGGAACAATTTCGTCTTCGGCGTGGTGCTCGCCAGCCGTGAGACGCGCACACTCCCGGTCGCCGTCTACAACATGCTGTCCTACGAGCAGGTCAGCTGGGGGCCGCTCGCCGCGGCGGCGCTGGTGGTGACGTTGCCGGTGCTGATCCTGACCATGTTCGCGCAAAGGCAGATCGTCGCGGGGCTGACCGCCGGCGCCGTCAAGGGCGGCTGAGGGCGCGTCCTGACATCACTCTTTTTCCAGGAAAGATCCAATGGCATCGGTAACAATCAACAACGTGCAGAAGGCCTTCGGGGCCACCAAGATCATTCACGACGTCAGCGTCGACATCGCCGACGGCGAATTCGTCATCCTGGTCGGCCCGTCGGGATGCGGAAAATCGACGCTGCTGCGCATGATCGCAGGCCTTGAGACGATCTCCGGCGGGAAGATCGCCATCGGCGAGCGTATGGTCAACAATCTGCGGGCACGGGACAGGAACATCGCCATGGTGTTCCAGAATTATGCGCTCTATCCGCATATGACTGTGGCCGACAATATGGGCTTTGCCCTCAAGATCAAGAGAGCCGATCCGGCCGACACCGTTGGCCGGGTCCGGAAGGCAGCCGGCATCCTCGGCCTGGAAAAGCTGCTTGACCGCTATCCGCGCCAGCTTTCGGGCGGCCAGCGCCAGCGCGTCGCCATGGGCCGCGCGATCGTACGCGACCCACAGGTCTTCCTGTTCGACGAGCCGCTCTCCAACCTCGATGCCAAATTGCGCGTCCAGATGCGCGGCGAGATCAAGGCCCTGCACCAGCGGCTGGGTACCACGACGATCTATGTCACGCACGACCAGATCGAGGCCATGACGATGGCCGACAAGATCGTCGTGCTGCATGACGGCCTGGTCGAGCAGATCGGCGCGCCGCTGGACCTCTACGACCATCCGGCCAACCTCTTCGTTGCCGGTTTCATCGGCTCGCCCGCCATGAACTTCATCGCCGGCCGCATCGAGGAGGGCGTGTTCCGCAGCGCCGGCGGGTTGGTCCTGCCGTTGCCGGAAGGCGCCCAGCCGGCGGATACCGCAGGACGCGAACTCGTCTACGGCATTCGCCCGGAACATATCCGGGCAACCGGGCAGGGCGTGCCGGGCACGATCACGCTTCTCGAGGCGACAGGCTCGGAAATCTTCGCCAGCGTCGACTGCTCCGGTGAAGAAATCTCCTGCCTCTTCCGAGAAAGGCTTGCGCTCAAGCAAGGCGAAGGGGTGCGGATCGAGATCGACCGCGCATGTGCGCATCTGTTCGACGCAGCAACCGGTCGGCGCATCTGACTCGGTGGTCCGGTAATGCGTCGTCGGCCTAGGTCGGCAACGCGAATTCACCGGCGAGTTCGATGGCGCGGCCTTCGCGGGCCGATCTCTGGGCGGCAACACCCATGACGACGGCCCACCAGCCGTCTTGCAAGGTCACTTCCACCTTGCCTTGTCCGCGCACCGCAGCGGTGAAGCGGGCGTGCTCGAAATAGGTCGAACCGTTATGGTCGCCTGCCTCGAGCAGCCGGGGGTCGACGGGAATCTCCAGCAGTCGTGGTCCAGGCGGATTGCGCGGACTAACGATCAACTGGGGCACTGGCGCAGGGCCAAGGTGGGTCGGCCAGAAACGGCCTGGTCCGGGCACCAGACATTCGATCTTTCCGTCGCCGCCGACAGCGCAGAGTTCCTCCTGGTAGCGGCTGCCCTCGGCAAACATGCACAGTTCCAGCATGGCGCGCGCGCCGCTCGCGAAATCAACCAGCACATAGCCATGGTCAAGGATATCCGGCCTCTCACCGCCATAGCGTTCGTCGAGATGGTTTACGGCCTGTCCAGCGCTCGCCATCACGCGGACGGGGTCCGATCCGAGGATCAGCCGCATCAGGTCGAAGAAGTGGCAGCACTTCTCGACGAACGTGCCGCCGGTGTTGCGGTTGAAGCGGTTCCAGTCGCCGACCTTGGCCAGAAACGGGAAGCGGTGCTCGCGGATCGTCAGCATGCGGATGCCGCCGGTGGCGTGGCGCGCCTGCTCGACGAATAGGGCGACGGGGGGCATATAGCGATATTCCATAGCCACCCAGACGAGCGGAAGCCGAGCTTTCAACGCCGCGATCAGCCCCTCGTCGGCGCCCTCGGTGAAGAGCGGCTTTTCCACCAGTACCGGCAGTGGTCGAAGCGCGGCGATCTGCTCCATCTGACCGAGGTGCTGGTGGTTGGGGCTGGCGATCAAGACGCAGTCCACCTCATCCATGGCCAGCAGTTCGGCGATCGATGCCGCCGATCGCGCGCCCGACGCCGTCGCCAGCGACGCCGCCAACATGCCGGGGTCCGGCTCGACGATCGCGGCCACATGCGCGTCGGGCAACAGAGCGATATTGCGGATATGCTCGCGGCCCATCATGCCGCAGCCGATGATGCCGTAGCCGATCGATGATCTGGTCACGCTGCGTCTTCCTCCGGCCTATCTGAAACGCGTGACGTACCGCGCCGCGCCCGGATCGAACCAGCTGCGGGAATATTCCGCGCTGGCGCCGTCGCCAGCCCAGGCGATACGTTCTATGAACCCCACGACCGTCCCCGGCGGTGGCCTGAATTCGAGCGGGGCCCAGTCCGGCGCGGGTGCGACGGCAACATGGTCTTCGGCGCGAACGATCGAAAAGCCGAGCGCGAGCCGGTAGTGGAGATAGAGGGATTCCGACAAATCCTCGCGCTTGAGCCGCTCGGCGCGGCTGACGTCCAGCCAGATCTCCTCGACCGCGGCCGGCTCGCCGTCGAGCCGCCGCAGCCGGCGTATACGGTGGGCTTCGCCGGCGCTGCCGAATTGCGGCATGTCGGCGGGCTTGCGCAGTCGCTCGACGGACAGCACGTCGGCGCTCGGCAGGCCGCCGCCGCCGATACGCTCCAGGCGAAAGAAAGCATAGACCCCGAGCAGGTCGCCGCGCGCCCGCACATAGTTACCCGAGCCCTGGATGCGGTCGAGAAGGCCCTTTTCGGTCAAATCTGCCAGCGCCCGCCTGAGCGTGCCGACGGCAATCCCGAGGCTCGCGGCCATCTCGCGCTCGGGCGGCAGCCGCGCCCCGTCGGCCAGCCGTCCGGCCGCGATTTCGCGGATCAGCATTTCGCTGGTCTGCAAGTGCACAGGCAAGGGCCCGCGCATCTGGCTGGATCGGTGGCCGGGGTCCGCCCTTGTCAAATGCATCCGGTGTCCAATCGCATCCCGGTTTCGGGTTTGGCTCAAATTGATCCAGTATTGATCTACACCAAAACGAATGCTAAGCAAGCCCTATTCGCAGCTCCGGACCTCTTTGAAGAATGGCCCGGGCTTCTTTTTTGAAGAGTGGCAATGAGCATCGTCCCAATCACCTCGCCGGATCTCGATGCAGCCGAAGTCTCGTGGTTCGCCGCACTCTGCTCGGACGACTATCGCTATCTCGGTGTGCCGCACGGCGCGTTGCGCTCGAGCTGGGCGCATTGCTCCGAGATCGTGAAGACGTCCGAGGAACTAGGTTTCCGCAACATCTTGTGTCCGTCGTCCTATCAGGTCGGCCAAGACACGCTGAGCTTCGTAGCCGGCTGCGCGCCGATCACCTCGAAGATCAATCTGCTCGCCGCTGTGCGCTGCGGCGAGATGCAGCCGATCATGCTGGCGCGCACGATTGCGACGCTGGATCACATGCTGGAAGGCCGGCTGACGGTGAACATCATCTCGTCTGACTTTCCGGGCGAGACGGCCGACAGCGCCTACCGTTATCAGCGTTCGCGCGAGGTTGTGCAGATCCTGCGCCAGGCCTGGACCAGGGACAGCATCGATTTCGAGGGCGAGGTCTATCGCTACAAAGGACTCTCGACGGCGCCAGCGAAGCCCTATCAGCAAAATGGCGGCCCGCTGCTCTATTTCGGCGGTTATTCGCCCGACGCGCTCGAGCTTTGCGCCGAACAGTGCGATGTCTACCTGATGTGGCCGGAAACCAGGGAGGAACTTGCCGGCCGCATGAAGGCCGTCCACGAACGCGCCGAGCGCCATGGGCGGACGCTCGACTACGGCCTGCGCGTCCACATGATCGTGCGCGATACCGAGGCCGAGGCAAAGGAATATGCCCGGGAGCTGGTTTCGAAGCTGGACGACGAGCAGGGCAGGGCGATCCGCGAGCGCGCGCTCGACGCCCGATCGCTCGGCGTATCGCACCAAGCCAGGAACCGCCAGATCGCCGATGCCGAAGGCTATGTCGAGCCGCATCTGTGGACGGGCGTCGGGCGGGCGCGCTCTGGTTGCGGCGCGGCGCTCGTGGGCTCGGCCGATCAGGTTCTGTCGGAAATCGAGACGTATATGAAGATGGGGATCCGCGCCTTCATCTTTTCCGGCTACCCGCATCTCCACGAGGCGCGTCATTTCGGCACCAAGGTGCTGCCCCAGCTCAAGACATGCTCGCTCCCGCACGCCTATGGCCGTGTGCCGGAACGGACCCCGGCGACACCATTGGGAACGGGGGAGCGCCGCTGATGGAGCATGTCGTGTGCGATCCACGCCTTTTGCGCAATGCCTTCGGGCGCTTCGCCACCGGCGTCACGGTCGTCACCACCGGCACGGCCGACGGCCCGGTCGCAATCACTGCCAACAGCTTCTCATCCGTGTCGCTCGATCCGCCGCTGGTGCTCTGGTCTATCGGCCGCCACTCGCGCCGGTTCGAAGCCTTCGCCAATTCCGCGCACTACGCCATTCACGTGCTGGCGGAAGATCAAATCGATCTGTGCTGGCGTTTTTCGAAGTCGGGGACGGACTTTGCCGATCTTGACCTGTCGTGGAGCGAGCACGGCGTGCCATTGCTGCCGCGCGCACTGGCGCGGTTCGAATGCAGCGTCGCCGACCGCTTCCCGGCTGGCGACCATATGATCCTGCTTGGACGTGTCCTTGAACTGCAGACGCAAGAGGGTTTGCCGCTGCTCTTTGCTGGCGGCAAGTCGCGCGCTCAAGAGGCCAGTTGATGACCGCCGGCGCCGCTTCGGGCTGGTGCCGTCGACTGGCGCACCACGAGATTGCAGGCAAGTTCGACGCGACGCGGCGGCGACCCCGAATGGGCCATATCGTCGAGCAGCAGGCTAAGCGCCGCCGATCCGATCTCGCGCATGGGAATGTGCATCGCCGTCAGCGGCGGGTTGCAGAAGGCAGCGAGCGGCAAGTCGTCCATACCGACCACGGACACATCGCCAGGCACCGAATATCCGGCCTCCTGGACGCCGGCGATGGCACCAAACGCCAAGCTGTCGCCGGCCGTCAGCACGGCGGTGAAATCGAGGCCACGGGCCGCGATGCGCTCGGTCACGGCCCTGCTCGCAAGTTCCGGCAGCCAGTCCTGCACCTCAACCACGAAGTCGTCGAAGCCGGCAATTCCGGCTGTGATCAGCGCGTCGCGCCAACCTTCGTAGCGCCGCTCGATCGTGCGCCGGCCACGCCGCATCAGGAACAGGATGCGGCGGTGGCCGAGGCCGATCAGATGCTGCGCCGCAAGCATGGCGGCAGAGCGATTGCAGGGCGTCACGCTCGAATGGCGCATCGAGGGATCGTCGCCGTTGACGAGCACGATCGGCTTGGCGAATCCGGCTGTCAGCGTCAGCACATCGTCATCGTCCAGCGTCAGAAACAGGCAGCCGGCGACGCTGTCGTCGCGCTCGGATTCACGCAGCAGCGCGATTTCGTCCTCGGGCGCCGAAACCGGCCGGGTCACGAGTTCGACGCCCAGCAACCGGGCGCGCTCGTTGAGTCCATCAAGGACATGGTAGGTGAACTGATTGCGGGCACTGTCCACCATTGCCACGCTGCTTGCGGCCAGGATGACCTTGCGGCCGGCAACCGAGGCGGGAATGGCATAGTTCATCGACTTCGCCGTTTCGATGATCCTGGTGCGAAGCTCGTCCCTCACGCCGCCGACGCCGCTCAGCGCACGGGAGGCGGTGCTGACCGACACGCCGCAACGCGCCGCTATCTCTTCAAGTCGAATGCGGCGGCTGGGGCGGCCGCGCTTGCCCTGGATATTCATCCGCTCCGTCACCTCCGGCAAAGTCATCCGATTAATGCAAAAAATTTTCAGATTGCGCAAGAAAAATGGCTGTGAAACAGTTCCGATGAAGCGGGAGAAACGGGAGGAGTGATGCCGCTATCGGCCGAACGCCTGAATTCCGTGCTTGCCAGCCTTGTGGCCGGCATGACCGGCTTGCGTCATGACGGGCGGTTCCATGAGCCGAATCTCGACGGCACGCCGGGCGACTATGTCAGCTTCGACAGCTGGGAATGGCCGCAAGGCGTCGGGCTCTACGGGCTGATTCGGCTGTGGGCGCAGACCGGCGACGATCGGCTGCTGCAGACGATCGAGGCCTGGTACGACCGACGCATCGCTGCCGGTCTCCCTGCGATGAACGTCAACACCACCGCGCCCCTTTTGGCGCTAAGCGAATTGTGGCGGCGCCGGCGCCAGCCGCGCTTCGAGCCGGTGCTGCGCGAATGGGCCGAGCGGGTGGCCACCGCCTTGCCACGGACGCCCGAAGGCGGTTTCCAGCATGATGTTTCGGACCGGGTCAACGACGACGAATTGTGGGACGACACGCTGTTCATGGTGGCGCTGTTCCTCGCATCCTACGGCCAGGCTGCCGGCCAGCGTCGCTTCGTCGAGGAAGCAGAAAGGCAATTCCTGGTCCACGCCCGTTATCTCGCTGACCCGGCATCAGGGCTGTGGTTTCACGGCTGGACGTTCGCGGGACGGCACAATTTCGCCCGCGCGCGTTGGGCGAGAGGCAATGCCTGGATTACCGTCGGCATCCTGGAACTGGTGGAGTTCGCCGAAATTGCACCTTCGGTCCGGGCCTATCTGCTCGGCGTGCTGGACACGCAGATCAACGCCCTGCTCGAGGTGCAGGCAGGTTCGGGCGCATGGCACACTCTGCTCGACGACCCGACATCTTACGAGGAGATTTCCGCCACGGCCGGCTTCGGCTACGGGTTGATGAAGGCCGCGCGGCTCGGAATCGGCTCGACAGAGTGCCGTGCCGCCGGCCTCCGCGCCTTGGAAGCCGTGGTAGCCAACATCGATGACAAAGGTGTGGTGGCGAACGTGTCCTATGGCACACGCATGGGCGCCGACCTGCAGTTCTATCGCGATATACCCATCCATCCGACGGGCTACGGGCAGGCGCTGGCCATTCTGTGCCTGACCGAAGGGGCGCGTCATCTGCAGTCGAAGGTGGAGGCGGCATGATGCGGACGCTCTATGGCGCGTCGCCGGGCGATATTGCCGGCATGGACACGGACCGGCTGAGGGCCGAGTTCCTCGTCGACGGCTTGTTCCGGCCTGGCGCGATCGAATTCGTCTACACCCATGTCGACCGCATGATCGTCGGTGGCGCGGTGCCGCTGGCCAACCCGCTGGCATTCGGCGACGGGGCCGAAGTCGGCACCCCGCTCTTCTTTGACGCGCGCGAGATGGGCATCGCCAATCTCGGCGGCAATGGCACGGTCGCGGTGGACGGCCGGCGCTTTCACGTGGCTAACCGCGACATCGTCTATGTCGGACGCGGAGCGCGTGAGGTGACGCTGGAGAGCGACGATCCGGAGAGGCCGGCACGCTTCTACATGAACTCGGTGCCGGCTGGCGCCGATATTGCGCACCGTCTCATCGTCAGCAGCGAAGCCAGGCCGCTTGTGCTCGGCGAGGAGGCCCGTGCGAACAGGCGCACGCTGCGTATGTACATCCATCCCGAAGTGGCCCCGTCCTGCCTCTTGCTGATGGGGATCACCGACCTCGCGCCGGGCAGTGTGTGGAACACCATGCCGCCGCATCTGCATGAGCGGCGCATGGAAGCTTATTGCTATTTCGACCTCGCCGAGGCCGACCGTGTAATCCATCTGATGGGCCGGCCAGACAAGACGCGCCACCTGATGGTCGCTGACGGCGACGTCGTCCTGTCGCCTGCCTGGTCTATCCATATGGGTGCCGGCACCGGCCCTTATGCCTTCGTCTGGGGCATGACCGGCGAGAACCAGGCCTACACCGATGTCGATCCAGTTGCCGTGAAGGATTTGCGATGAGCGAGGCCGCGCAAAGCGTTCGGACGGATTTTACGCTGCGCCGGCCGCTCATGGCGGGGCAGCCAATCGTCTATTGGCGGCTCGGGTCTATCGCCGAGCAACGCTACGACGTGGCCGACCAGCCCATGCAAGGCGAGATGGATCCCTTCTTCTTCCTGACCAAGCACAAGAATTTCATTCCCCACGAATATCCGTGCCGCACGCAGTTCGCAGCGGAACGACGCGGCAAGCGACCACAGGTCAGCGCCGAATTCGGCGCCGAGCGCATCTGGCTGCCCTTCGCCTCGCCGCGCATCGACCTATCGGGCTTCTGGTTCCGGCCGACGGTGCTTGGAACCTGGGCCGAGACCACCATCGAGGCTGCCTCGACTGGCGAGGCGCTGGTGCGGCTGCGCACATGCGGCGGCGCCACACTCTTTGCCAATGGCGAGGAAGCCGGCTGGATGGCGCCCTACGGCCGCAATCTGGAAAGTGCCGAGCACTTCAAGATCGCGCTGCGGGCCGGCCGTAACGACATTCGCGTGTGGTTCGACGATCTCGCCGAGCGCGACGCCCGCTACTATTTCCAGCTCGATTATCTATCCGGTCCGGCTGCTTCGGTGGCACTGCGGATCGAAGTCGAGAGCGGCGTTGCCGATGCGATGGAAGCAGCCCTTGACGACATGCATTTCGACCGTCCCGCCTATGACGGCGGCGAGGTGGCGCTCGTCACCGGGGTGGCCCTGCCGCGCGACGCGCAAGTCGAGATCGAGATCGAAGGCGATTTCATGTCGATCGAGACGCCGGTGCGCTTCGCCTTCGATCTGCCGGCGGGCCAGACGCGGCTGCCGATCGCCGATACCGAGCAGCTGCCGGCCGACTTTCGCCATTTCAAGGTGGCGCTGACGGTCGCAGACCATGCCGTATCGCGTGTCTTCGGCGTCGAGATATGCCACACGCGCCGTCAGGGCGATGCGCCGGAAACGCTTACCGCGCGTATAGATGAAGCCCTGCGCGAGGTCGCCGGTCACGCCGAGGCCGATACGGTGCGCGCGCTGGCGCGCCTGGCGATCGGACAGCAGGGCGCCGAGACCGACGCCATGATCTCCAGCACGCTGCCGGCGATCGAGGATTGTCACGATTGCGCCGACTTCATCCTGGTGCCGCTGCTGTGGTGCCGCAAGGCCTATGGCGATCGGCTGGAAGCGAGCCTGCGCGCGCGCGTCGACAACGCCATCCTCGGCTATCGCTACTGGATGGACGAGCCCGGCAATGATGTGCAGTGGTACTTCTCCGAGAACCACGCGCTGCTCTTCCACACCGCCGCCTATATTGCCGGGGGCCTGTTGCCTGATGTGCGGTTCGTGCGGTCGGGCCGCCTTGGCCGCGAACAGTCCGCGGTTGGAGCAGCGCGTGTACGCGCCTGGCTCGACCATTTCGAGGCATGGGAGATGGCCGAGTTCAACTCGGCGCCTTATTTCCCGATCGACCTCAAGGGCCTGTGCGCGCTCTACGCGCTGGCCCCGGACAAGGACATCGCCGAACGTGCCGGCAAGGCAATCATACGCCTGCTTGAACTCGTCGCCCGCTCGGCGCATCGCGGCGTCCTCACCGGGGCGCAGGGCCGCTCCTATGAGCACACGCTGCGCGCCGCGTGTTCCCTGGAATTATCCGGCATCTGCCGCATGCTTTGGGGCAAGGGCAACTACGGCATGCGCTTTCACGCGCTGCCGCAGCTGGCACTCTGCCTGCGGGATCACGATTTGAGCGTTCCGGACGGGTTGGCAGCCATTGCTTCCCTCACCGACGATACGGCGTGGGAATGGACTTTTGCGCAGGGACAAAATCGCTTCGCGCGGCTCTACCACTACAAGACGCGCGACCATGCGATGGGCAGCGCCGCTGGCTACCGCTGGAACCAATGGGGTTATCAGGAGACCGTCATTCACGCCCGGCTGGGCAAGAATCCGGATGCGCAGATCTGGATCAACCACCCCGGCGAAGTGCTGCAGTCGGGATATGGCAGACCATCATATTGGGGTGGCTCAGGCACGTTGCCCCGCCTTCACCAATACCGCGACCTCGCCGTCGTCAGCTTCTCCTGCTCGGATGAACAGCCCGACTTCACGCACGCCTGGTTTCCCGTACGTGCCTTCGATGCCGTGCAAGTGGGTGGCGATCGGGCGTTCGCGCAATCGGGCGACGCCTTCGTCATGCTGAAGACGGATGTTCCGCTCACGCAGGTAGTGGCCGGCCCGACGGCCGGCAACGAGTTGCGGGCGGCGGGACGCAGGACGACATGGATCATTCGCCTCGGTGACCGGAATGCCAATCGGCCGGCCCTCGACGCCTGGACTGCCGTTTTTGGGGACCTGTCGGTGCGGTCGGGTCCCGACGGCGAGTTGATCGTCGAGGATCCGGAATACGGCACGGTGCATTTCCTCGCCGACGCAAGGATCGTGGCTGAGGGACGTACACTCGATCCGGCCAACTGGACCGTGCGCGGTGAGGCGATGCGCATGAAGCACAGAGAGTAGGGAGGAGATCGGCTGCGACGCTCAAGAGGAGGAGGGCGTAGCAGGCTTGAACCATCGGGGCGCCGCCCCGCTAAAGGAGGAGACGAAGCATGAATAAGACCCGCACTTTGCTGGCCGCGCTATCGGTCAGCCTGCTCGCATCGACCAGCGCGTTTGCCGGCGACGTGCGCATCATGTGGTATTCGGACGGTGTCGAGGGCGATGTCATCCAGGACATTCTGAACCGCTTCATGAAGGACAATCCCGACATCCACGTCACGCTCGACAACGTCGCCTACAAGGTGATCCAGGAGCAGTTGCCCATCCAGCTCGAAGCCGGCCAGGGTCCGGACATCGCCCGCGTCACAAACATCAAGGAGCTTGCCCAGCACTGGCTCGATCTCAGGCCACTGGTGGCCGATCCGAAATATTGGGAGGACAATTTCGCTGACACGCTGGACTGGATGCGCCCCGACGGCTCCAACGCCATCCCGGGTTTCATGACCCAGCTCACGCTCACCGGCGGCTTCGCCAACAAGACGCTGTTCGAACAGGCCGGCGTGCCGCTGCCCGGTGACAAGGCGACCTGGGACGACTGGATCAACGCCGCCGCCGAGGTGGCGAAGAGCCAGCAGCTTCCGGCTGCCTTCGCCATCGACCGTTCCGGTCACCGCATTTCGGGCCCGAATGTCTCCTTCGGAGCGAACTATATCGGCCCCGATGGCATGCCGGCGAAAGTGGACGACGGCACCAAGGCTTTCGTCGGCAGGCTCGTCGACTGGACCGCCAAGGGCCTGATGCTGAAGGATACCTGGGTTTCGGCGGCAGGCTCGACCTATCGCGCGGCCGCCGACGACTTCATCAACGCCCAGATCCCGTTTTATTATTCGGGCAGCTGGCAGGTCGCCAATCTATCGACCAAGATCGGCGATAGTTTCGACTGGGTGGCGACCGGCTCGCCTTGCGGTACCGCAGGCTGTTCGGGCGTGAAGGGCGGCGCGGCGCTGGTCGCCATCAAATACACGAAGAATCCCAAGGACGTCGCCAAGGTCATGGATTATCTAGCCCGTGAAGACGTGGTAAAAGAGTTCAGCGAGCGCACACTGTTTCTGCCCGCGCACAAGGGCGTCGTAGACAAGGGCGGGCTGAAATGGGTCTCGGCCGACAAGAACGTCGGTCCGGCGCTCGACAAGTTCGTCAAGGCGGCCGGTGAAACCCTGCCGGCGGCCGATGCGCTGCCGCCGTGGAAGTGGGCCAACGCTTACTTCGCCGCGCTGGTGACGCGCGTCAGCCAGGTGATGGCCGGCGAGCTCAGCCTCGACGATGCCTGGGGCAGGATCGACCAGGATATCGCCGACAAGGTTGCCGAGGCGAAGTGACCGCCGCCGCGACACTGAAGGCATGGATTGGCGCCGCCCTCGCGGCGCCGGTCGTGTGGCTGGCGTCGATCATCAACGTGCCGCTGAAGTTCTGGCAGCGAGCGACGGGCACCGGCGGCATGGCCGCGTTCTTCCTCGCCCCAAACATGGCGATCTTCGGCATTTTCGTCCTGGTGCCGATGATCATCAACTTTTTCTATTCGGCCACGTCGGGAACGGCCTACTTCCTGCAGGACCGAACCTATGTTGGGCTCGAGCAATATCAGCGCCTGCTCGATTGCGGCAACTACCTGGACACTGCCACTTGCCACGAGGATCTCTTCTGGAACGCCGTGCACAATACCGGCCTGTTCGTCGTCGTGCAGGTGGCGCTGATGACGGTCGTGTCGATGGCGACAGCGTTGATCCTCAACCGCGAGATCGTCGGGCGCAGCTTCTGGCGCGCGGTGTTCTTCTTTCCGGTGCTGCTGTCGCCCGTCGTCACCGGCCTGATCTGGCGTTGGATCCTGCAGCGCCAGGGCCTGCTCAACCTGATCGTCCATGATCTGGGCGGCGAGCCGCACAATTGGCTGACAGACCGTTTCTGGGCTTTCACCGCCGCGGTCAGCGTTTCGGTTTGGGCACATATGGGCTTCTATACGCTGATCTTGCTTGCCGGATTGCAGGCGATCCCGCGCGACCTTTACGAAGCGGCCGAGATGGACGGCACGAAGCCGGCGCGGGTGTTCTGGCGCATCACGCTGCCGCTGCTGATGCCGAATCTGCTTGTCGTCATCGTACTGGCGCTGATCCGCGCTGTGCAGATCTTCGACGAAGTCTATGTGCTGACGGGTGGAGGGCCGGGAACCTCGACCCTCTATATCACGCAGTACATCTATGAGATCGGCTTCGCCTCCCTGCTGCGCAACCCGGGGCTGGCTTCGGCGGCTTCGATCCTGATGGGGTTGGTGCTGGTCGTGCTCACCTTGGTTCAGCTGCAGGTTGGACGCCGGGGTGAGCGGAAAGGAGCCCGCGAATGAGCGGCGTGATGACATTCCTGACCCGCCGGCGCGGCGGTCGCGGCTGGCACTGGACGGATATCGTGAGCTGGCTGTGGCTGCTCGGCGGCGTTGTCATCATGTTCGGCCCGGCCGTCTGGCTGGTGGGTTCGTCATTCAAGACGCCGGCACAGCTCGCCGAGTTCCCGCCGACCATAATGCCTTATGTCAGCCAACACGCGAGGGTCGAAGGCTACGACAAGCCGCTGACCCTCTACAGGGTGAAGTTGCCGGATGGTTCGACCAAGGTGCTGGCCGAGGTGCGGCGCATCGGCATCGTGGCGCAAATGGTGGATCCGCAGGCGCCGAACGATATCGTGAAGGTCAACATCGCCGACCGGCAGCCGGTGCGCGAAATCGGCTTCGCGACGGAGAATTACACCGAGCCCTTCGTCCATTTCGACTTCCTGCGCTATCTGCGCAATTCGGTTTTTGTGACGGCAATGGCAACGCTGATCACGCTGCTCACCAATTCGATGGCCGCCTTCGCCTTGTCGAAATACAAGTTCCGCGGTCGCGATCTGACGATGCTTGTGATCGTCGGTACGCTGATGGTGCCGCTGTCGGTCATCCTGGTGCCGCTCTATTCGGTTGTGGGCGCCGTCGGACTGCTCGATTCGCTGTGGGGCGTGATCTTGCCGACCGTGGCGACGCCAACCGGCGTCTTCCTGCTGCGCCAATATATGCTGACTATCCCCGACGAGCTGCTCGATGCGGCGCGCATGGACAACGCTTCCGAATGGCAGATCTACTGGCGCATCGTATTGCCGCTTGCAGCACCGGCGCTCGCCGTGCTGGCGATCTTCTCGGTCGTCTGGCGCTGGAACGACTTTCTGTGGCCGCTGGTGGTGCTGTCGCGCAAGGAACTCTACACACTCCAGGTCGGCCTCAACACCTATGCCGGCCAGCTAAACGTGCAGTGGCACTACATCCTGGCGATGACCGTGGTGACGATGATCCCCGTCGTCCTCGTCTTCGTCTTCCTGCAGCGTTACATCACTTCCGGCATTGCCGGCACCGGGCTGAAGTGAGGATGTCATGGGACGGATAACGCTGACCAACATTGATCGCGCTTACGGCAAGATGAAGATCTTGCACGGTATCAACCTCGACGTCGGTGACGGCGAGATGCTGGTCCTCGTCGGCCCGTCGGGTTGCGGCAAGTCCACGCTGCTGCGGTTGATTGCCGGGCTCGATCGGCCGACCGACGGCAAGGTCGAGATCGACGGGGTCGACGTCACCAACGTTTCGGCCGCGCAACGCGGTCTGGCGATGGTGTTCCAGTCTTACGCGCTCTACCCGCACATGAGCGTGCGCCAGAACCTCGCCTTCGGGCTTGAAAACATTCGTATGCCGAAGGCCGAGATCGACGCGCGGATCACGGAAGCGACGCGCATGCTGGAAATTGCTCCCTATCTAGACCGCCGGCCCGGTCAATTGTCGGGCGGCCAGAAGCAGCGCGTGGCGATCGGCCGTGCGGTGGTGCGCAATCCGACCGCCTTTCTGCTCGATGAACCGCTGTCCAACCTCGATGCCGAACTGCGCATCACCATGCGCGCTGAACTGGCGGGCCTGCACCGGCGGCTGGCAACCACGATGGTCTACGTCACCCATGACCAGATCGAGGCGATGACGCTGGCGGACCGCATCGTGGTCATGCGCTCGGGGCGGATCGAACAGGTCGGCCGGCCGCTCGATCTCTACAACGCGCCGGCCAACCTGTTCGTCGCCGGCTTCATCGGCGCGCCGCGGATGAACCTGCTGCCGGTGAAGGTGCGTTCGGCAAGCGGCGCCGAGGTGCGTGTCGAAGGTCCAGGCGGGCTGTCGGCCTCGATCGCCGCCGACGGGGTCGCGCTGAAACCGGGAGACGACGCGACGCTTGGCATCCGGCCACACGACATCCAACTTTCGAATGGCAGCAAGGGATCGGTGGAAGCGCGGGTAACGCTGGCCGAGGCGTTGGGACCGGAAACCGTTGTCCACGCCACCATTGCCGGCGACGGCAAACTTATCGCCGTTCTCAAGCAGCAGGGCGTTGAAACGCAAGGGCCGCCGATCAACCTCGCTCTGCCGCCGGAGCGCATGCATCTCTTCGATGCCGCCGGGCTGCGTGTCGCACCGCGTTAGCCGGCGGCAAGATAGCGGGTTGCTTTTCATGAACCGTCGCAACTGCGCACAGCGAACGCGTTGCGCGCTTGTCAAAATAGGTGAACGTTAAGACAACCGAACGCTTCAAGAGGGCGCCCTCTGCGATCATTGCTGCCAGGGTCTTCGGCAATACGGAGGTTCGCGCCGGCACGTTCGCGCGCCTGAATCCGGCTGACTGATAATACGACCTGTGCTGAGGTTCAGTACGAACTACCGATCAGGTTCTGTTGTCCGGCTTCGTCATCCAAAGGACCGGGATGCGCCCGATCACGCTTGCGCCATTTGGCATTCTGCTCTTCGCAGGCGCGATGTGGCTGCTGTCCGCTTCGACGAGCGGTAGCGGATCACCGGACCTGACCCTTGCTCTGCTGCTGCGAGGATTCGGCCTCGGCCTTCTGTTCGTGGCACTGACGCTGGTTACGCTGCAGGGCCTTGCCGCCAATGCGCTGCCGTTTGGCATCGGGCTATTCAACTTCGGCAAGCAGGTGGGCGGTCTGACCGGCACAGCCCTCTTGCAAACGTATATTGATCACCAGAATGTCCACAACCGGACGATACTGGCGTCCCACCTCGTCAATGGCGATCCAGCCGTAGACCAGCGCTTGAAAGCAACTGCGAACGCTCTGGCGAACAGTGTCGACAGCACTGCGGCGACAAAGGCCGCCCTGCCGCTGCTGCAGCGCGCGCTTGAGAAGCAGGTCGCCACGATCTCGTTCGACGAAGCTTTCTTCGCGCTCGTCCTGCTGTTCGCGGTCGCTGCGCCCTGTCTCATTCTGTCTCATTGTCGCCAAACAATTGCTCGGCCGCCAAGCCGCTCCGCAGAACTAAAACCGCGTCCACGCCCTATACTTTGGAACAGATGTATTGGTCGGGAGAGCCATCCAGATTATCTCATGAGCCGTGTTAACCGGACGAGACAGGGATGACGAATGCAGAGGTTTTTCCGGCTTCACTCTGCAGCCGACGAAGAGGCAGCCGAGCGTCTTACCTGTCCGGCTCGTATTCCCAGTGGTAGGTGTTGATGCATCGATCCGCGTCGCTCCTCGCGCGAGGCCATCGTTAGGGCCCCCCGTAGCGGCGATATCTCCGCGCAATGCATGGATTTCCATGAGATGCAGCCGAGGCATGGCGGAACTAGATTTAGGCGGTGAGTTCGCCTGTCCAGATATTGAAAACAAGTGCTATATCAAGCGCTGACCGTCCCCAGGCTTTTTTGTCCGACAGGAGAAGCCAATGACAGCAGCGTCCAACTCACTTGGCGAAATCGACCCCGAAGCAACGCTTGCGCTGCAAATCATCGAGAGCATGCCCGGCCACGCGTGGGCAGCCGATGCCGCCGGAAGATTCACCTATCTCAGCCCAAACACCCTGGCGTTCCTCGGCAACACGCATGAGGGTCTCAACACTTCCGAAGACGACGATGAGTTCGGCTGGCGTCGAGCCGTCCATCCCGACGATTATGATCCTGTAGCCGCCAGATGGCGGCATTGCCTCGAAACCGGCGATCCCTATGATACCGAGCATCGCCTGCGGCGCGCCGATGGCGTCTATCGCTGGTTTCGAAGCTCAGGACGACCATTTCGCGATAGCCAGGGGCGCATCGTTCAATGGTACGGCACGACAATAGACATTGAGGACCAGAAGCGGGCCGAGTCAGCATCGCGTGACCGGGAGCGGGAACTCTCGCAGCTCGTGGACATGGTCCCGAGTCACATCTGGCGGCTCGATCCCGACGGCGAGCCGATCTTCTTCAATGGGCGCATGGTCGACTTTCTCGGCCTCGATGTAGCGGATCTGGACCGACCGGGCATGAGCCGGCTGGCGGTGATGATACAGGCCGCCGTTCATCCGGACGACGCGGCAGCATTCGGCGATGCACTCCGTGGTTGCTTCGCTACCGGTGCGAGCTTCGCGATGCGCTATCGCCTGCGCCGTGCCGATGGCGTCTATCGCTGGATGTCGAGCCGGGCGGAGCCGATGCGCGATGACGCTGGCCGCATCGTCCAGTGGTACGGCCTCTGTCACGACATAGACGATCAGATGCACACCGAAGCGGCGTTGCGGCAGAGCGAGCAGCAACTTCAGCACATGATCGACGCGGTGCCGGTCCGCATCTGGAGTGTGATGCCGACCGGCGGGCCGGTCTACTTCAACAAGCGATACCAGGACCATTTCCGCTCCGTTATCGCGAACTTTGATGTGCTCGGCGAGCCGGGCATCGAAACGTTGCTGCACGAGGTGATTCATCCCGAAGATGCGCCCGAGGTGCAGCGCACGTTGTTGAGGTGTTTCGAAACTGGCGGCGGCTCCGCGATGCGGTTTCGCTGGCGCGAAAAAGACGGCACCTATCGCTGGGCTGAGTGTAGGGTCGAGCCGCGACGCGATGACGACGGAACGGTAGTGCAGTGGTACGGGGTTTCTCTCGACATCGACGATGAGGTGCGCGCGCAGGCGGCGTTGCGCAAAAGTGAGCGGCGCCTTCAGCAGCTGATCGACACCGTGCCCGCTTTGATCTGGAGTACGACACGGGAAGGGACGCCTTCCTACGTCAACAAACGGTTCACCGATGTAACCGGGGCCACGCTCCACGACATCACCGCCCCGGACGGCTCGCCGTCGCTGAGCGTGATCCATCCAGACGATATCGACACCGCACGGCAGGCGATCCGCCATTCATTCGCAACGGGCGTGCCTTACGTTCAGAGATATCGCCAGAGGCGGGCCGACGGCGGCTATCGCTGGACCGAGACTCGCGCCGAGCCGCTGCGCGACGAAGATGGCAGCATTCTCCAATGGTACGGCGTGAGCGTCGACATCCATGACCTGGTGACCACGCAAGCCGCGTTGCACGACCGGGAACGAGAGCTCTCGCAACTCGTCAACATGGTTCCGAGCTACCTCTGGCGGTTGTCTCCCAACGGTGAGCCGACCTTCTTCAACAAGCGCCTGATAGATTTTCTCGGCCTGGACATAGCGGACGCGGAAAAGCCGGACACGAGCCGGCTGGCGGCCTTCATTGCCACCGTCGTCCATCCCGACGATGCAGCCAGCCTGAGGGAAGCACTCGACAGCTGCTTTGCCACCGGCGAGCGATTCTTCATGAAGTATCGCCTGCGCCGCGCCGATGGCGTTTATCGTTGGATGGAGGGCCGTGCGGAGCCACTGCGGGACCAGGGTGGACGCATCGTCCAATGGTACGGCCTTACGCACGACATCGACGATCAGCTGCGCGTCGAAGAGGCGCTGCGCGAGAGAGAACGGGCTCTCTGGCAGCTAGTTGAAACGCTGCCGGCAATGATCGATTGCGCCGCGCCGGATGGCGAACCGATATATCGTAGCCAGCAGCTCCGCGAATTCCTCGGATACAATCTTGAGGAATTGGACGAAGCGGGAAAGTCCCGGCTGGCTGGCACACTCGACGCCGGTGTTCATCCCGACGACCTGACAGGTGTCAAAGAGAGATATGCCGATTGTCTGTCCACAGGCGAGCCGTATGCGCGACGGCACCGTCTGCGGCGCTTCGATGGTGAATATCGCTGGGTCGAGACGCGCGCCGCGCCGATGCGCAACGCTGAAGGCGCCATCGTGCAGTGGAACGTTATCTGCCTCGACATCGAAAATGAGATGCGGACACAAGAGGAGCTTCGGCTGGCACAAGAGAGACTTGCGCGTGCGAGCCAGGCGGCGAGCCTTGCCGAACTCTCCGCATCCATCGCTCATGAGGTGAACCAGCCGCTGGCCGCCATCGTCGCCAACTCCAACGCATGCCACCGTTGGCTGTCCGCCGAGCCCCCGAACGTCGAGCGCGCGAAGATCACGGCCGAGCGTATCATCCGCGATGCCAACTCGGCGGCGGATGTCGTCAGCCGCATCCGTGCCTTGTTCAGACCTTCGCTTGAAATGAGAACCAGCACACCGATCCCCAGCGTCGTTGCCGAAGCACGTGACCTTATGGCCGAGGAAGCCATGCGGCGTCGCGTTCGCATGGACATCGACGTCGAAAGCAACCTTCCGCTGGTTGCGTTCGATCGCGTCCAGATCCAGCAGGTCCTGGTCAATCTCATTCGCAACGGCATGGAGGCGATGGACACCACGGCGGGCGACAAGGTTCTCGGAATGCGCGTGCGCCGGATAGAGGACACGATCCAGACCGAGGTCCGCGACCGAGGCCCGGGTATCGAACGTCCTAACAAGATATTCGAGCCGTTCTTTACAACGAAAGGGAACGGAATGGGCATGGGGCTCGCGATCTCCCGTTCGATCATCGAGTCTCACGGCGGACGCCTTTGGGCGGAGAATAGCGTGCCGCGTGGGGCGACATTCATCTTCACCCTCCCGGTTGAAGCGAAAGCTGCGCAATAACTGGCGGCGCTCAGTAAGCGCTTGGTTTTTTCGGCTCTCGGTGAAGGGGCGCCGCCGCCCCGTGCAATGCATGGATTTCCATGAGGTGCGGTTGGGGCGTGGCGGGATTAGGGTGGCGACGTGAGTCCGTCAGCCCAGTCCAGCTATCAAGAGCAAGTGCCACACGAAGCGCCGACAATCTCCAGAGTTTGTTTGTCCGTCAGGGGCACCCGATGACGACAGCGCCCGACTTACTTGGCGAGACCGATTCCAGCGCAACGCTCGCGTTAACGCATGACTTGGACCGATCCGGACCGGGAAGTGGCCGACCTTTCGCGACGAATGAACCGGGCCTGATTCGCGGCAACCTGATTAGCGATCTTGAAAGAGGCGGGTTGTCGCGCGTCTGGTCGCACCGTCCCCAATTCTTGCATCTGGGGCTTTTTATTACGGCCTATGTCCTGGGCTGCGGCTTCGCCCAGTCGCTCGCAATCATACCTGGAACAGGGATTTCCATTTGGCCTCCGAGCGGGCTTTTCATCGCTACGCTTGTCTTCGCCTCCAGGTATAGCTGGCCGTGGTGGGTGCTGGGGGGCTGTCTGGCAGAACTGTTCAGCAACTTCTTGTGGTTCCACACTCCGCTGCCCGCGGCCTTCCTGATCTTTGCCGGCAACGCTCTTGAAGCGGTGGCCGGCGCATGGCTTGTGAACCAGACCTGCAAGCGCCCAGTTCGGCTGGAAACGTTGCGGGACGTTCTCGCATTCGTCGCACTGGCCGCTGGAGTTGCGCCAGTTGCAAGCGCGACGGTGGGAAGTGCGGCGCTTTCGTGGTTTGGCATACAATCGCAAACCTTTGCGACGGCTTGGCCGCTGTGGTGGATCGGAGACGCGACGGGAGTCCTGATCGTAGCGCCACTGGCGCTGGTCGTGTTCCAGAACTGGCGCGGCAAGGCGCAGCTCTCGGCAGCGCGATGGATGGAAGCTTGCGTCCTGAGGCTGATCTTTCTTGGTATCGCCGCCCTTTCCTTGAGCGGCTATCTGCCCTTCGCCTACATCATCATGCCGCCTCTTCTTTGGGCCGCGGTGCGCTTTGAGTTCCGAGGCGCCGCCGTAGCATTGACCGTTCTCGCTCTGATCACGGCGGTATTCACGATATCCGGCGCCAGCCAATTTGCCGGCGATCCCGAGTCCCAGAAGCACAACCAGATCATGCTGCAGCTTTTTCTGGCCATCTCGGCATTTTCGGCGCTCGTCGTGGCCGCCATTTCCAGGCAGCATCAGGCGGCGGTGCTCATTTTGCGCCAAAGTGTGGAGACCTTGCGGGAGCGGGAGCGAGAACTCTCGTTGCTGGTCGAAATGATCCCCGCTCACATCGCCCGTATGGCGCCCAACGGCGAACCAACCTTCTTCAGCAAGCGCACGACAGACTATATCGGCCTCAACGACATCGCGGGCTGGGACAAGCCGGGCACGAGCCGCCTGGCGACCGTAGTCGCGGCAGCCGTCCATCCCGACGATGGACCCAGGATGAGAGAATGGCTCAGCCGCTCCCTCGCCACCGGCGAACCCTATCCCATAAGGTATCGCCTGCGTCGCGCTGACGGTGTCTACCGCTGGAGGGAGGGCCGCGCCGAGCCGCTGCGGAACCAGAGTGGGGCGATCGTGCAATGGTACACGGCCAGCATCGACATCGACGATGAGGTGCGCGCGCAGGAGGCATTACGCGACCGGGAGCGGGAGCTCTCGCAGCTTGTCGACATGGTTCCGAGCCACGTTTGGCGCCTGACGCCGGACGGCGAGCCGACCTTTTTCAACAAGCGAATGGTCGACTTTCTCGGCCTTGACGTAACGGATTTGGACAAACAGGGCATCGGCCGGCTGGCGGCGATGATAGCGGCCACCGTCCATCCGGACGACGCAGCAGCATTCGGCGATACGCTCAGTCACTGCCTTGCTACCGGCGAGCGCTTCTCCATGAGGTATCGCCTGCGCCGCGCCGATGGCGTCTATCACTGGATGTCGAGCCGGGCAGAGCCGATGCGCGATCACGCTGGCCTGATCGTGCAGTGGTACGGCCTCTGTCACGACATAGACGATCAGATGCAAGCCGAAGAGGCGCTGCGGCGGAGCGAATTGCAGCTTCAGCAGATGATCGACGCTGTGCCGGTCCGCATTTGGAGCGCGATGCCGACCGGCGGGCCGGTCTACTTCAACAAGCGATACCAGGACCATTTCCGCGCCGTCATCGCCAATTTCGAAACACTCGGAGAGCCGCGCATCGAGGAATTGCTGCAAGAACTGGTTCATCCCGAAGATGCTCCCGAGGTGCTGCGCACGTTGCTGAGCTGTTTCGAAACAGGCGGCGGTTCCGCGATGCGGTTTCGCTGGCGCGAAACAGATGGCTATCGCTGGGCGGAGTGCAGGGTCGAGCCGCGGCGTGATGAAGACGGCGCGGTTGTGCAATGGTACGGGGTTTCCCTCGACATCGACGAAGAGGTGCGCGCCCAGGAAGCGCTGCGACAAGCCTCCGACAAACTCGCGCAAGCCACTCAGGCTGCAAGTCTCGCCGAGCTTTCCGCTTCGATCGCGCACGAGGTGAATCAGCCGCTGGCCGCGATCGTCGCCAATTCCCATGCATGCCACCGTTGGCTGTCCGCCGCCCCTCCGAACGTCGAACGCGCGAAGATTACGGCCGAGCGCATAATCCGGGACGCCAATTCGGCGGCGGACGTCGTCGGCCGCATTCGCGCGCTGTTCAAGCAATCCACCGAGACGAGGACCAATGCGACGCTCAGCAGTGTCATCGCAGAGGCACGCGACCTCGTGACCGAGGAAGCGATGCGGCGGGGCGTTCGCATCAGCGTTGATGTCGGAAGCGACATTCCGCTAGTCGCGTTCGATCGCGTCCAAATCCAGCAGGTTCTGGTCAATCTCATCCGCAACGGCATGGAGGCGATGGACTCTGGTGCGGATGACGGAGTTATCAGCATCCGCGTGCGCCATATCGGGGATATTGTCCGGACCGAAGTCAGAGATCGCGGCCGGGGCGTCGAGTTTCCCGACCGGATATTCGAACCGTTCTTTACCACGAAAGAGCAAGGGATGGGCATGGGACTGGCGATCTGCCGTTCGATCATCGAGTCGCACAGCGGGCGTTTATGGGTCGAGAAGAACGAACCACGTGGAGCGACGTTTATCTTCACGTTGCCGATTGAAGCGAAAGCGGCGTGATGACGACGGACGGCCAAATTGTCTTCATCGTAGATGACGATGAACGCATCCGGGAGGCGCTCAGTGAGCTGCTGGCCGCACATGGCATGCGTGCCGTAGCGTTCGGATCGGCGGGCGATTATATCCGCGCTGACAAGCCGGACGTCCCTGCCTGCCTCATCCTCGATATCGAGTTGCCGGATATTAACGGCCTCGATCTGCAGCGGCAGATTGCCGAGGGCGATCATCCGCCGATCGTTTTCCTGACGGGACATGGCGATATCCCGTCCTCGGTGCGTGCGATCAAGCACGGCGCCGTGGATTTCCTGACCAAGCCCTTCAGCGATGCAGACCTCATGGCCGCAATCCATGCGGCGATTGCCCAGGATCGGGTACAGCGATCGGAGCGCGCCGAGCTGGGTGTGTTGAAGCAACGTTATCTCGAGCTGACGCCGCGCGAACGTGAGGTGCTACCGCTGGTGGTCAGCGGCTTGCTCAACAAGCAGGCCGCCGCTGAACTGGGGATCAGCGAAGTTACGCTGGAAATTCATAGAAGGAACGTCATGCAGAAGATGGTCGCGGCGTCGCTCGCCGACCTAGTGCGCATCGCCGAGCGATTGGGAATACCGATCACGCACTCGCGCCGGGCAGGGGGTAACTGAGGGTGAGCAAGCGGAGGCCTGTCGTGGCGATTGTCGACGATGACCCAAGACTGCTCGAGTCGCTGGAGGACCTTCTGGAGTCCGCCGGGTATGTGGCCCGCAGCTTCTCGTCGGCGGGGGCGTTGCTGGTCAGCGGCCTGTCTGGATTGGACATGCTTATCACCGACATCGGGATGCCCGGCATGGACGGCTTTGAACTTCGTGACTTGGTCAAGAAGGCGCGTCCGGACCTGCCTGTGTTCCTGATCACGGGCCGCCACGAGATAGTGGATCAGCACCGCGCCAAGGGCATTGGCGGGCTTTTCCGCAAGCCGTTCGATGGCCAGGCACTGCTTGCGGCGATCGGCGACGCTTTACGCAACCCAGAAACGGAGGCTAAACATGAGAGTTGACCAATTGCCCTTACCGAGATCGACGCCATCATCACAGCAGCGAAGGGCTGAAGCCGAGCAGCCGCTGGTCATTATTGTCGATGATGATGCCTCTGTTCGGGAGGCGCTGTCTGAATTGATCCTGTCGGCGGGTTTCCTGCCGGTGTGCTTTACCTCAACCCGTGAATTGCTTGACGCCGACGTGTTGGAGAGCCCCGGCTGCTTGATCCTCGACGTGCGCATGCCGGGCACGAGCGGTCTCGATCTGCAGCACCATCTTGCGAAAAACGGCAACCCCAAACCCATCATCTTCCTGACCGGGCATGGCGACATCCCGATGACTGTCCAGGCGATGAAGGCCGGCGCCGTGGACTTTCTCACCAAACCGGTGCGGGATCAGACGCTGCTTGACGCTGTGATCGCCGGCATTGCGGTGGATGCCAAACGGCGGGCGGATGCCGTGATCGTCAAGCGCAATATCGAGCGCGTCGAGACGCTGACGCCGCGCGAGCGCGAGGTCCTGCGTGAAGTGGCGCGCGGACGCCTCAACAAGCAGATCGCCTTCGACCTCGGCATCAGTGAAGTGACGGTCAAGCTTCACCGCGGCAATGTCATGCGCAAGATGGAAGCCGCTTCCATCGGTGAGCTGATCCGGGCGTGGGAAACGCTGCCCGCGCCGATGCGCGAGGTCTAGAATTTGGCACAAGCCGATCCATGCCCATCCAATAGGATCGCCCGGCCCGCCCGGCCATTTCAGGTGCTTTCTCAGCGCGCCCAGGCCTTCCTGCCTGTTGGTACGCTCGTGCTGCTGCGGGTGATCCTGATGTACATCGGTGGTCCTGTTGGGTGTTTCGCGGCAAGGCCCGCGCCAAACATCGGTTACCACTGAGCGGCGCTCTTTGGCAGCGCCAGTCTGACCGACAAACTCGCAACATTTCATGCAACAGCAACTGACGCCGGCCGTGCCGCGTCGGTCCCCGCGCCGCTACCCAAGCCTAAATTGACGTGTGTCTATAAGAGCTTGCCTTAGCCCGGCCCTATCTTCGGCGTGCCTGCCCTGCACTTTGGCATCGTATGACAGATGCTTCCGTAGAGTAGGTTCGCGGCCCGGATCGGTGCATCCTGTTCCTCGCAAGCCATCACGACCGTCGCGTTTCTACCGCTCCTCGCTCGCTCCTCCCCGAACGCGACCGCACAGGCCGACTCGACGGTCGTGATGGTGAGCAGGATGTTCAAAGCACATGGATGGACATGATGAACAAAGACGGACTTTTCTCCGTCGGCGGATCTCGCCGCGATGTCTTGTTGGCAGGCCTGATCTCTACGGTTGCCGCCGGACTGCCCCGCGCTGCTTCGGCAACGAGCCGAAAACAAAACCTTCCCTCTTCCCCCTCAATCAAAGGAACCAAGACGATGAGCACCATCACGACCAAGGATGGCACCGAAATCTACTACAAGGATTGGGGCAAGGGTCCTGTCGTCACGTTCTCGCACGGCTGGCCGCTGAATTCCGACGCCTGGGACGGCCAGATGCTCTTTCTTGCCCATAACGGCTTTCGCGTCGTTGCGCATGACCGGCGCGGCCATGGCCGATCGAGCCAGGCCACGTCCGGCAACGACATGAACGGCTATGCGGACGATCTTGCAGCCGTGATCGAGGCGCTGGATCTCCGGGACGCCACGCTGGTCGGCCATTCCACCGGAGGAGGCGAGGTTGCTCGCTATATCGGACGGCACGGGACGAAGCGGGTGGCCAAGGCTGTTCTTATCGCCGCTGTTCCGCCGATCATGGTGAAAACGCCGGCCAATCCGGAAGGTCTGCCAATCGAGGTATTCGACGGCATAAGGGCTGGCCTCGTCAAGGATCGTTCGCAGTACTACCGGGACCTCGCACCGTTGTTTTATGGCGCGAACAGGCCGGGCGCCAAGGTTTCCCAGGGGACTCTGGATCAGTTCTGGCTCTGGAGCATGCAGGCGGGTCTCGTGAACGCGTACGAAAGCGTCAAGGCGTTCTCCGAGACCGATTTTACCGAGGACCTCAAGAAGTTCGACGTACCAACCCTCGTCCTGCATGGCGAAGACGATCAGATCGTCCCCGTCAAGGACTCGGCAGTCAAGTCGGCCCGATTGATCAAAGGCGCAAAGGATATCTATTACCCCGGCGCGCCCCACGGGATCACGGCCACACACCAGGATCAGGTCAATGCTGATCTGCTCGCCTTCATCAAAGGATAGCACGCCCTCAGTCACGACCGCATGTTGTCCGCAATTCCTTGGAGCCGCCGATGACCACCTTTGGCAATATTTCGCGCGCCCTGAACCGCATTTCGGGTGGCGCGCCAGGTCAAACCTTGTGCGCTCGCATAGCCGAGCGGTGGCCTGAATGCTGGTTCTGTCGGCTCATGTCCCGGATTGTGGAACCGAACCACTGCGCCATCGAGCTGGAGCGCTGGCAGAGGCGCGAAACATATGCTGCGCCACGGCTGCCGCTCGGGCAACTGCGCCTGTGCAGCGCGGAGGCGATCGCCGGCGTTCGACACTACGTCGCGCTGTCGGGGGTCGCCGCCGCGCGCTTGTTCTGCCTTGAAGGCCAAAGCGCTCTGCAAGACGTCAAACTGGCTAAGCGCCCGGAGTTTATCAATCGGTAGCCGTTTGCGATTGCCGCTCATTTTGGCGGTCTCAATTCGGCGTGAAATTTTCTTGGCCAGCAGTTGCGACTATCGCAGCAGCACCGGCACTATTTTTCGAAGGCAGGAACGACATGGGCGTACTCTCGGGGTGGTCACCGGCGGAAACAGCGGGATCGGACTATCGGCTGCAAAAATCTTTGCGGCCGAGGGCGCGCAAGTCGTCATTACCGGCCGCCGGCGGCAGGCGGTCGAGGAAGCGGTCGCACAGATCGGGGCAGGCGCGCTGGGCATTCAGGGAAATGTGGCCGACGTGTCGCACCCTGACGAGGTAGCGCAACAGATCCGCCAGAGGTTCGGGGCGCTCGACATCTATATGGCGAACGCCGGCATAAACACCATCACGCACTCGGCCGACGTCTCCGAGGCAGAATATGATGCGCAATTTGCCGTCAATACGCGAGGCGTCTTCTTCGCGTCCAGAAGCTGATTCCGATCATGCGGAATGGCGGCGCAATCATCCTCACAGGCTCGCTGGCCAGCGAGAAGGTTCTGGACGGTCATGCTGTTTACGCGGGCTCGAAGGCGGCCATAAATGCCTTTGCGCGCGCTTGGGCGATCGAACTGAAGTCTCGCGGCATCCGGGTCAACGTGCTCAGCCCAGGTCCGGTGGATACGGCTATTCTCGATAAGCTAGGCATACCGTTTGAGCAGCGCGGGCTGTTTGAAAAGGCGATGGCGGAGGCAATACCCCTGGGCCGGATGGGGCAGCCGGAAGAGCTGGCAAAAGCCGCCCTGTTCCTTGCCTCGGACGCGAGCAGTTTCGTCACGGGCATCAATCTGCGGGTCGACGGCGGGATGGCAGTGCTCTGAGCCACGACTGCGATGTCGCGCCAATAGACTGGCGAATAACGGCCGGTCCGGCTGTTTGACCCATACCAAGGCATTTGGCGATGCGGGCCGAAGGCCAGGAACTATGTCGTTGACGAGAGGAGGCTTTGCCGCCGTGTTCGATCCGGCCGGCTCACCAGCGCTCAACGGATCGACCGCGCCAGGCTCTCGCCACGGCGGCAGCGGCGTCTTGCAAACACAACTCTCTGGCCGCGCGCCCTCAGTGTCTGTTCCGGCGACCGCCGCCAATGCACACCCCGCATAGATACCTCAATCATGCTGCAGGGCACCTGATCTCCCTGGTGACCTACCCTGCACCTTGGCATTGTATGACAGACCCTTCCGCACAATAGGTTGGCGGGCCGCGTCGGCGCATTCTCCTGAGCATTGGTCACCACAGGCCACACGGGAGAAAGCAAATGCGAAACATAACTCGAGTCCTGGCCCTCACCGCAGCGCTTGCCGCGTCGGGCGGCGGGATGGCGCAGGCCGCGAATTCTCAGCCCAAGCCGACGATCGTACTGGTGCACGGCGCCTTCGCGGAATCGTCGAGCTGGGATGCAGTCATCACCAAGCTCAGCAAAGACGGTTATGTAGCGATAGCCGCAGCTAATCCGCTCCGCGGCGTTGCCAGCGATGCGAAAGCAGTCTCAGCCATCGTCCGGTCGGTTTCCGGGCCGGTCGTGCTGGTGGGGCATTCCTACGGCGGGCCTGTCATCACCGAGGCCGCCAATGGCAATCCCAATGTGAAGGCATTGGTCTACGTGGCAGGTTTCGCGCCGGATACCGGCGAATCGAGCCTTACGTTGTCCAGCATGTTTCCCGGCAGCACCTTGGGGAGCGCGCTTGCTCCAGTCGCGTTGCCGGACGGCGGACAAGACCTCTTCATCGAGCCGGCCAAGTTCCGCGCCCAGTTCGCCGCCGACGTTCCGCAAGAGCAGACTTTGCTGATGGCTGCCACTCAACGCCCTGTTGCGCAGGCGGCTCTGGCTGAAGCCTCGGGCGTCGCCTCATGGAAGACGCTGCCGTCCTACATGATCTACGGCTCGGATGACCGGAACATCCCGGCAGCCGTCATGAGCTTCATGGCCAAGCGTGCGCATGCGGTAAAGACCGTCGTCATCGAGGGTGCGTCCCATGCGCTCATGGTTTCGCATCCCGACGAGGTCACGTCACTCATCGAGGATGCTGCTGCATCGGTCAGTCAGTAGCAGGCCGGAAACGCCCAGCATCCGATCGAGCAACGAAAAATAGACACGCAACACCAGGAGACCAGACATGAAGATCGTCGTCATCGGCGGAACCGGGCTGATCGGTTCAAAGACCGTGGAGAGACTGCGAAACAAAGGACACGACGTGCTTGCGGCGTCGCCGAATTCGGGCGTCAACACCGTTACGGGAGAGGGTCTGGCGGCCGCGCTTGCCGGTGCGCAGGTCGTCGTCGACCTCGCGAACTCGCCGTCGTTCGAGGAAAAGGCTGCCCTGGAGTTCTTCGAGGCATCCGGGCGTAATCTTTTTGCCGCCGAAACGGCCGCCGGCGTCCGTCATCACGTGGCGCTGTCGGTCGTCGGTACCGACCGGCTGCAGGGCATGGGCTATTTCCGCGGCAAGTTGCTTCAGGAAAAGCTGATCAGGGAGTCCGGAATTCCCTACACCATCGTTCACGCCACTCAATTCTTCGAATTCACCGCCGCCATCGCAAACACGGGCGCCGTCGGGGATACCATTCATATGTCGCCGGCCTACTTCCAACCCATGGCGGCTGATAATGTTGCCGATGCGATGGCGGACGTCGCGCTTGCCGCGCCGTTGAACGGCATGATCGAAATTGCCGGCCCGGAGCGTGTTCGCATGAGCGAACTTGTCGAGCGCTTCCTGAAGGCCACCAACGACCCGCGCAAAGTCGTCCCGGATCCCGGCGCGCTCTACTACGGCCAAGTGGCAATCGACGATCGAACGCTGGTGCCCGGCGAGAACGCGCGCATCGGCGCCGTGCGTTTCGATGATTGGCTCAGCCGATACACACCACCGAAGTAAGTAATCATCGGATAGGCCCGCCATTCGCACAACAAGGAGACCAGACATGATCAAAACACTTCTCTGCGCCGCGCTCACCTCCGCTTCCGTCACCGCAGCAATGGCCAATGACGCCGCCAACGTAAAGCTTGTCTACGACCAGGCTCTTCCAAACGTGCCCGGCAAGAGCATGAAAGCCGTGCTCGTCGAGTACGCGCCTGGGGGTACGTCGCCGGCTCATACCCATCCCAAATCCGCGTTCATCTATGCCACGGTCCTGGAGGGGGCGATCCGAAGCCAGGTCAACGACGGGCCGGTGAAGACTTATCGCGCCGGCGAGAGTTTCTCGGAATTCCCTGGCGACCGTCATGCCGTCAGCGAAAACGCCAGCAAGACGGAAGGCGCTCGTCTGCTTGCTATTTTCGTCGTCGACACCAGCGAGACGGAACTTACGACGAACGCGAAATGAAATCGTAGCCCCCGGGACCATCGGGGCGTACGCGAAGGGACGGTCAGTGACATGAATTCGATCGCCATCCGCACACTTGCGGGGATTTTGGTCCCCGATACTCCGCTTGTTGGCCGAGCGATCGAACATGCCCGCCAGCGATGTGAACCCTACCTGTTCAACCACGTGGTCCGATCCTGGCTTTTCGCGGCCCGGATCGGACAGATTCAGAATATCCAGCACGACGCGGAGGTTGTTGCCGTTGCAACCCTGTTGCATGACGTCACGCTCAATGAGGACTTCGCCGGGCCGCGCCGTTTCGAAGTGGAAGGCGCCGATCTTGCCCGCACCTTCGTTCGGGAGGGCGGCTTCGACGAGCGGCGCGCCCAATTGATCTGGGACAGCGTCGCCCTCAACTCGACGCCGTCAATCGGCCTCTACAAGGAGGCTGAGGTGGCGCTTTGCACAGCCGGCATCTGTCTCGATGTCGTCGGCTTGCAATACAGCCTCATTTCGTCAGCCGAGATTGCAAAGATCATCGGTGAGTTTCCACGCCTCCAAATGAAGCGACGGATGACGCGATGCTTTTGCCATATCGCCGAGGTCAGGCCGGAAACCACCTACGACAACTTTGCCCGGGACTTCGGCGAGCGCTTTGTTTCAGGCTACAAGGCGACTTCGGCAGTTGATCTTGTGATGAACGCTCCCTTCGAAGAGTGAACGCAGTTTCGATCCAGGTTCTATCGACACCGGTCGGTTCAGCCTCGCCCTTCAAGTGACCCAAACGCTGTGCGCCCGTCGCATGCCTGCGCCAAAGCGAATTGCCGAGGGCAGCGGTCAGGTGCCAATTTCCACCTCCTATACTTCGGTTTAGGCGCCCCAACCCAATCGAGTGGCAATACATATCATCGGCACGATAGCAACAGTTCGTCTCACCGGTCATCCTTACGCTGCAATGGATTGCAAACACCTCAAGGAGATAAGTAATGAATATTGCAGCGTCACCGGTCGCTCCGAAAGGAAAAGCCGTCGCCCAACGCGCGAGTTATGCCGAGCAGTCGCCGGAACTTCTGAAGAAATTTATTGAATTTCTTGGTGCGACGCGAGAGGGGTCGATCGAAGAACCGATCCGCGACCTTGTTGCAGTCCGAGCCGCGCAGGTGAACGGGTGCACCTTCTGCCTTGATATGCACGTCAAACAGGCGAAGATTCATGGCGAGCGCGAACTGCGCCTTTACCACCTGGCAGCCTGGCGGGATTCGACCTTGTTCGTTCCTCGCGAGCGTGCAGCCCTGGCATGGACGGAAGTCTTGACCAAGCTGCCCGAGCAGGGTGTCCCCGACGAGATCTACGATCGGGTCAGGTCACAGCTTTCCGAGAAGGAAATTTCCGATCTGACCTTCGTTGTCATGGCGGTCAATTCTTGGAACCGTCTGAACATCGGCTTCAAACCCGTCCCGGGCTCGGGGGATGCGAAGTTTGGCCTGAGCAAAGCAGCACTGAGCTAATCTTTGGAACGGGTCAGAATGGCGCTTGTTTGCGCGCCATTCTGACCGGCCAGGCGAAGGCGCCGAGCTCGGCGACCAACACTGGAACCGATCTCAGCCTCCCGGCCGCGGCCGCGAGGCGCTCTCAGGAGGGCGTCATGCGCATTGACAGTCTGCATCCAGTAATATCGGCCCGTCTCATGGTGATTGATGTCGACGCTCCACTCCGCAGTGCAGCACTCTCACTTTCCGGGCCCGCAATAGGCCTGGTCGTGGTGTGCCACGGCAGTGGGGAGGCGGCAGGCGTGCTGAGCAAGTCCGACCTTGTCCGCCATCTGGCGAATTCAGGGCCAACAGAAGCGCCGATTGCGGCATTGATGAGCACGTCCATCGTGTCCTGTGGTCCCGATGACGACCTTCATTCAGTCTGGCAGACCATGGCCGCGCAAGGCCTTCAGAATGTGCCGGTGCTAGGGGCTGACTCGAAACCGCTAGGCGTCCTCGATATCCGTGATGCGATGAAGGCGCTTTTCAAACAAGAGGAACTGCAGGAACGGCTGCTTGCCAACTACATCAGCGGGATCGGCTATCAATAGAGCTTGGTCTATCGTTTGGATATACATAAGTATGTATCGGAGGCGTCTTAGATATAATTGACAATAAATGCCGTAAATTATAGCGTATTGAAGCAAATGGGTGTCGACTGAGCCAACGGGGTTATGAAATGTTTCGTCCGGACATAAAAGAAGATGTCTTCGACGGCCCGCCCGATGGTCTTGGAAGTGGTATGTCCGTGCAAATGTCGACGGCCGGCATCGTCCATGACCTCGGCAATCTCATTCAGGTCGCCTCGTCGGCGTTGAACCACCTGGCCCGCGATCCGAGCATCCAAGCGACTCCGGCGCTTGGGCCTGTAATTGCCGGCGCCAAAACGGCTTTGGAACGGGCTGGGGACCTTGTCCGGCAAACCATCAGCCTGGCTCGAGAGAGCCACGCGGAAATCGAATACACAAACGTAGATGCTTGCCTGGCTGAGATCGAAACCCTCGTGCGGAGCGCCTTGGATGCCAATTTCGGTCTTGAGCTTCGGGTTGGGTCCGACCTGCCTTTGGTGAGATGCGATCGCTTTGGGTTGCAAAATGCGGTTCTGAACCTTCTGTTCAACGCGCGCGATGCAATGCCTGACGGCGGTTTCATCTCGATCGATGCCGGCTTGGCCTCTGAAAGCTCTACCGCCGGTCAGGTAGATATCCGTGTCGCGGATAACGGTATCGGGATGACCAGCGAGACAATGGTCTGCGCCTTCGATCCGTTCTTCACCACCAAAAGCGAAGGCCTCGGCGGCGTCGGTTTGCCGATGGTGAAGCGCTTTGTCGAGCAGTCAGGCGGAAGCATCGACCTTCAGAGCACGCTCGGGGCAGGCACGACCGTCACTCTGCGGTTGCCTGCGGTGCGATAGCGGCCGGCCAATCTCCCCCCGGTGACAGACGTGACATACAATCGAGAGATAGAGATGGATGCACAAGTCGTTGAAAACGTCCAACAGCACCGTTTCGAGTTGCCGATCGCCGGCGATATGTTTGCGGCGGCCTACTATCGGCTCGAGGGCGGGCAGGTCGCGCTGATACACACCGAAGTCCCGTCGGAATTTTCCGGACAAGGGATCGCGTCGCGATTGGCCCAAGGGACCTTCGAACTGCTCCGCAAAACCGGCCGTAAAGCGATCTTGAAATGTCCCTTCATGAGCCGCTTTTTCGCCAAGCACCCGGACTATGCAGATGTCGTCGACGGCTAGTCAGGGCACCAATGTTGAGGGTTTCCCAAGGATCTATCCAAATGCCTGACCAGTATGATTTGCAGAGGTTCGTCAGCGCACAGGATCCGGTCTACGACGACGCGCTGGCCATTCTACGTCGAGGGATGATGTGCACTCCCTATATGGAGTTCATCTTCCCAAGGTTGGCCACCAGGCGAAGCGGTACTGCGCCTGAGCCATATGCAATCACATCGCTCGACGAAGCCAGCGCCTATCTGTCATTTCCGATCCTTGGAGGCCGTTATCGGGAATGCGTTGGCACCCTGCAGCGGCTCTCCGGCCTAAGCGCTCGCGCTGTCTTCGGTGACGTTGATGCGAAGAAGTTGCACGCGTCCCTGACGCTGTTTTCCGAAGCAAGCAACGACGAGTTCCTCCTCGAGACAATCTTCGACGTCTGGTTCGACGGTTTGCTCGATGAGGAAACGATGAACGATCTCTACTTGATGTCGTAGTGGTCTGCCTGCGCCACCCGGCGTCAAGCTGTCGCGGCGCTGAGGTCACCATCCGCTGCCTTATCCCTCACATGCTGCCATCCGGCAGAGGCATGAGCTCGTGCTCTCCCGGCACGCCGGGGAAGCGGCGTTCGCGCCAATCCGCCTTTGCCTGCTCGATCCGTTCGGCTGAAGAGGAGACGAAGTTACAATAGATATGACGTGGCTCGGCCAGGGGCTCACCTCCTATCAGCATCAGTCTCGCCGCATGGAAGGCAGGCGCCTGGAGCACAATCTCAACGCCGCGCGCCAGAGCTACTAATTCGGCTCATGAAACGTACCGAGATGGCCGACAATTCCAACCTCACCGGCGACGATGTAGATCGCACGCTCACGGTGTTCGGGTTTCACCTGGTAGCGCGCACCGCTCGTGAGCACAATTTCGGCATAGACCATGTCGGAGAACGTCCGGTGGCGTGCGCTCGGAATGAACGATGCCCGACCCGGCCGTCATCCAGTTGGCCTCGCCAGGACGGATGGTCTGCACTTTACCCAAATTGTCGCGATGGACGATCTCGCCATCGATCAGGTAGGTCACGGCCGCAACGCCGATATGCGGATGCGGTCCCGTATCGAAACCGTGACCTGCGTCGAACATAGCGGGCCGAAATGGTCGAACAGGATGAAGGGCCCGATCATCAGGCGATTCGAGGACGGCAATACGCGCCTTATCTTCAGTCCGTCCGCAAAATCACGGATAGCCGGCTGGATGAGTGTATCGATGCCTGTGATATCGCTTTGGCGGATGGTCATGGATCTCTGTCCTTCTGCATGCCTTATCAGCCAGGTGCTCGAACGCGCTTGAACGGAGCGGCGCGAAAGACTGTCTGAATGGCTTTGAGGAGCGCGAATTTGGAGCCCGCGTGGTGCTGTCCGGCGATGCCGCTTTCATTAAGAGCCGACACCCTCATCGACAGGATCGCGGCAAGATCTTCGGCCATTTCGGGCCTGTCGTGCAGCAGCGGCGCAAAGTTTTCCTGGTCTATCTCGTAAACCGTGATGGGGGTCATTGCCCGCAAACTTGACATCTCGCCAATGCCGGCGAGCAAGCCGGTCTCGCCGAAGAAATCGCCAGGTGCAAGCCGGCCGATCTCCTGCAGTTGATCATCGCCCTCGCCAATTTGCCGGACGATGACTCCCGTCCGTACGATCATAAGCGACGGCAGCATCTCTCCCTGTCGTGCGATGATTTCGCCCTTATGGTAGGTGCGAACCGAGGCCGCTTTGGCGAGCGACTCCTGCTCGGTATCCGTTAGCGCCGAGAATACCGGTATGGAATTGATGAGTTCGATCGGGGTGAAGCCATGGGAGGCCGCCATCTCGTGGCCCGGCCGGTTGGTCATGGCAATCGAGCCCGAAAATGGCTCCGCCAGCAGCATGCCGGTCGACTTTGAATGGCGATAAATGAGATCGAAGATTTCGTTCCGAGCGGCACTTCGCTGGTCGATACTTGCGACGCGAAAAAACAACTCGATCTCGATAGCTGCGGCATCCAGGCTTCTGATGGTGACCGAAGGCGAAGGCTCCTGGAGGATTGAATTGCAGCTCAGCAAGACAGTGCGCATGAGCTCTACGATGATCGCCGGCGTCTTCGTTGGCGCCACCTTGACGGTTACGGCAAGTCCATGGCTCTCGTCCGGACCGCTTAGATTTGTTACCCCGATCTTGGCGAGAAGGCTGTTTGGCAGCGCCACGACATTGTGGGTCGGGGTCAGAAGTTGGGTCGACCGCCAGTTGGTCTCGACAACGCGGCCTTCGGTTCCGTCGCCTAGAATGATCCAGTTTCCAAGCACGTAAGGGCGGCCGAGGTTAAGCGCGATCGCCGAAAATACGTCACCAAGCGTATTCTGGAGCGCCAGTCCCAGGATGACGGCAAACACGCCCGACGTGGCAATGAGCGTTCCGACCGGCACTGCAAAGACAAACGCCAGGATCGACAGGAACATTCCAGCGTAGACGACACCGACCACGACGTCCTGCAGGAGACGTGCCTCGCGCGGCTTTCGCTCGAAGACGAGATAGATACGGACAAATCCGATTAGCGCCCAGGCAAGGTGAACCCACCAGAGCAGCTTGACCGAGCCGATGAGGATCGCTCCTCCGGTTGTCTCGTTGTCCCCTGCGGTCTCGTATGGCACGACGCGCAGGTCGAGAACCATGGCCGACATGGCGAGGAAAAAGCCGAGTTGGACGACCAGCTTCGCATTGGCGAAGCGTCTGGGGATGAGGGACCAAACGACGATCCCGGCGAGGCCGAGCAACACGATGTAGACCAGAGGAGAGTTCCACCAGCTCATGAACGATCCCGATGCCAAGTTCAATGTTTGGTCTCCGGCCCGGCGATCGGGCCTCTGCCGCTGGCCTTGTCTTTTTCGAGAACTGCTTCGGTGATCGAATTCGGCAGCCGTCGCGGCTTTTCGATCAGCCCGAGCACCGGCATGGCGATAATGAAGAACGCAAAATAGTAAAGCGTCGCCAGTTGGGACATGACGACGTATGCGCCTTCCGCCGGCCGGGAGCCGAGCCAGCCGAGAAAGAGGGCATTGGCAACGAACAGCCAGAAGAGCACCCTGTACCAGGGCCGATAGACCGCCGAGCGCACCTTCGAGGTGTCGAGCCACGGCACCAGGAACAGCACCGCGATCGAGCCGAACATCGCGAGCACGCCGCCGAGCTTGGAATCGATGGGCCCGATATTGAAGGTGATGGCCCGCAGGATCGCGTAAAACGGCAGGAAGTACCATTCCGGGACGATGTGGGCCGGCGTCTTCAGCGGATTGGCGATGCTGCTATTGTCGGGATGGCCGAGGTAGTTCGGCAGGTAGAAAACGAAATAGGCGAAGAAGAACAGGAACACGAGGATGCCGAAGGCATCTTTGACGGTGGCATAGGGCGTGAAGTCCACGACATCAGTTTTCGATTTGACCTCGATGCCGGTCGGATTGTTCTGGCCGACGACGTGAAGCGCCCAGATATGCAAGGTCACCACGCCCGCAAGCACAAATGGCAGCAGGTAATGCAGCGCAAAGAAGCGGTTCAGCGTCGGATTGTCGACCGCGAACCCGCCGAGCAAAAGCTGCTGGAGCCAGTCGCCGATCAGTGGGACGGCGGTGAAGAAGTTGGTGATGACAGTAGCGCCCCAGAACGACATCTGTCCCCAAGGCAGCACGTAGCCCATGAAGGCCGTCGCCATCATCAGCAGGAGGTTGGTGCAACCGAGCACCCACAGCAGCTCACGCGGCGCCTTGTACGAACCATAGTAGAGCCCGCGGCAGATGTGGAGGTAGACGGCAATGAAGAAGAACGACGCGCCGTTGGAATGGAGGTAGCGCAGCAGCCAGCCCGAATTCACGTCGCGCATGATCTGCTCGACCGAGTTGAAGGCCAGCCCCGTATCAGGGGCGTAATGCATCGCCAGCACGATGCCGGTCAGGATCTGTGAAACCAGCATGATCGTGAGAATACCGCCGAACGTATAGGCGTAGTTCAGGTTGCGCGGCACCGGATAGACGATGAAGCTGTCATAGACCAGCCGCGGCAGCGGCAGGCGGGCATCGAACCAACGTTCGATTCTGGTTTTGGGCGTATAGGTCGAGTGTTTGTCGCCGCTCATCGAAATGCCCCCTGCCTCAGCCGATACGGATCTTGGTGTCGGAAATGAACTGGAACACCGGCACCGCCATGTTCTCCGGCGCCGGCCCCTTCCGGACGCGGCCGGCGGTGTCGTATTGCGAACCATGGCAGGGGCAGAACCAGCCGTCGAAATCGCCTTCCTGACCATGCGGGATGCAGCCGAGATGGGTGCAGACCTGGATCATCACCACCCAGGCTTCCTTGCCCGGCATAGTTCGATTGGCGTCGGTTGCCGGCGCATCGGCCGGCAGGTTGGCGTTGCGGGCAATTGGATCCTTGAGCTCGGCGAGACTGACTGCCTGGCCGTCCTTCCTCTCTTTTTCGGTGCGGTTGCGCACGACCACCGGCTTGCCGTGCCAGTCGACGATCAGCGACGTTCCCGGCGTCAGCGAGGAGACGTCGACCTCGATCGCGGCGGGCGCTTCGACGCGCAATGTGTGCTCGGCTGTGGGGGTTTCGGAAAGGTCGGCCATGATGGCGACTCCTATTGTTGGAAGCTGCGTCATCGCGTTGGTGGCAATCGAGCAAAAGCAGGCCACGGCTTTCGCCTTTCCAGTCTGCTCACGTCGCGTGAAATATGCCGGCCGTGGCCGGGTGTGAGCCATCGTGCCAACGGCACGTGCGTCCAATACTTTCGTTTAGGATTTCCTGAGCGAAGGACTGGCAGGGCTGGCGATGATGCCATCATGGAAGGTTCTGGATTCCTCCAGATAAACGTTGGCCACTGAGCTGGCATACGCCCCGGCATTGCGCACGGCGATCCCGAACTTCAGCCCGACCATACCTCGGCATAGGCACGCCTGGCTGTCGGTGTCGTAGTCGTCGTCTCCGCCAAGTGCGAGTTTCTGGAGCGGTTGTCTCGCGTGGCGCGGGGCAGGTTTTCCGCCGGGCGACGACCAATTGCGGGATTCAATCGGGTTTAGAAAAGGGAAAAGCGGTGAAACTCTACTACAGCCCTCTCGCCTGCAGCCTGGCGGACCACATCGCTCTGGAAGAGGCCGGTGTTCCCTTCGAGCGCGAAAGTGTGAACCTCAAGACCAAACGGACAGGCTCCGGGGATGATTTCACTACCGTCACGCGCAAGGGCTACGTTCCAGCCCTCGTGCTGGATAGCGGCGAAACGCTGACGGAAAATATCGCCGTCCTCGACTGGATTGCGTCGCAATACCCGCCACTGGGAGTGGCGGGGCCGTTGGGCCGTACCCGCCTTCTCGAAGCGCTGACCTACGTCTCAACTGAAATACACCGAAGCTTCAAGCCGATGTGGCACCAAAGCAGCGATGCCGAAAAGGCCAAGGCGAGCGCGACGATTACGAGCCAACTCGAGTTCTTCGCTGACGGGCTCGAGACCGACTATCTGTTCGGCGACAAACCCAGCGTCGCGGATTTTTATCTTTTCGTGATGCTGCTTTGGGCGGCCCGCTTCCACGTCCCTGTTCCCGCGCCTTTGCAAGCCCTTCGCGTCCGAATGGCTGCCCGACCGGCCGTGCGCATCGCAATGGATCGTGAGGGCCTCGTCTGAAGCCGAGGGCGACTTCGAGCATAAGATCAGATGCAACATATCCTCTCGCCCAAACAGAAGATCAGGAGTCATTCTCATGCTGCCGTTCCTGCGGATGCTACATCCAGCCGCTTCCAAGCGCGGGGATGGCCTACGTCTCGAATTTCTCCGGAGGGAAATCGAGGAAACGCTGGACCTTACCGACGTTCAGTCAGAGCTCGCCGCACTGCCCCCTGGCCGAGTGGTTGCAATACTGGATTCGCCGCAGTCACCGTCGAAATAAGCGCAATATTTCCTGTCGGCCGATGCAGCGGCCGGTCTAGTTGTTCCCGCTTGTTGGTCATCATAGAGGCTTCATCATGAATGCGAGTAAGGCTCCCGACACGGTCGATCATCGCCGCCGGCGCATTGTCGGTGCGACAGCAATGATGTTCTCCGCCACCGAACTCGGCTTGAGCGCGCCGGCAGCCACTTGGATGGTCGAGGCGAGGGCGTCCGCGACGCAAGCCAGGCCGGAATCATTCGGCTCGCTCAGACAGGTCAATGCCGAAAAACTGAGCGTCGGATATGCGGAGCTGGGGCCTGCCGAAGGTGCTCCAGTGATCCTGCTTCATGGCTGGCCCTATGACATTCACACCTACACCGACGTCGCTCCTCTGCTTGCCGCAAAGGGGTACCGCGTGATTGTGCCCTACCTGCGCGGCTACGGCACTACGCGATTCCTGTCGGACGAGACGATGCGCAATGGCCAGCAGTCGGCGCTCGCCGCGGATACGATCGCCCTGATGGATGCGCTGGGGATCGAAAAGGCCACGATCGCCGGCTGCGACTGGGGCGCCCGAACGGCCAATGTCGTTGCCGCGCTCTGGCCTGAGCGTTGCAAGGCGATCGTCTCGGTGAGCGGCTATCTCATCGGAAATCAGCAGGTCGGCATGGTGCCGCTGGCACCGGAGGCGGAGCTTCAATGGTGGTATCAGTATTACTTCCCCACGGATCGCGGCCGCGCCGGCTACGAGAAATACACGCGCGATTTCGCCAAACTCATCTGGCAACTCGCTTCGCCGCAGTGGAATTTCGACGATGAAATCTTCCAGCGCAGCGCCGCAGCCTTGGACAACCCGGATCACGTCAGCATCGTCATTCACAATTACCGCTGGAGGCTCGGCCTGGCACAGGGCGAGCCGGAATATGACGGTCTGGAAAACCGGCTGGCCGAAGCTCCCGTGATCACAGTGCCGACCATTACCCTTGAGGGTGATGCCAATGGCGCACCCCATCCCGACAGCAGTTCCTACGCCAAGAAATTCTCGGGCAGATACACGCACCGGATCATCACCGGCGGTATCGGCCACAACTTGCCTCAAGAAAGCCCGCAAGCCTTTGCCCAGGCTGTCATCGACGTTGACGAATACTGATCAGGCAAGCTGAGTGAGCTGCTGATGCCTGCGCTGGATGGGCGGCGAGGACATGATGGTTGCGAGCTGAACATCGAGGCGCGGCCTTGCTCCACATCGACGTTGCGCTTGACTCGTCCATATTATCCATAATAAATCATACATATCGCCTTCAAAAAAAGGCGGCAGGTCTGGGAGGACCAATGAAAATTACGGCCATCAAGGCGCGCGTCTGCAATGCGGAAATGCGCAACTGGGTTTTCGTCCGGGTCGAAACCGACGAGCCCGGGCTGTTTGGCTGGGGTGAGGCAACGCTGGAATGGAAGACCCGAGCCGTCGTTGGGGCGCTTCAGGACCTTGAGGCCCTGCTCATCGGGCAGGATCCGCGCAACGTGGAGCAGTGCTACCAGATACTTACGCGCCACGGATTTTGGCGTCTTGGCGTCGAGGGAATGTCTGCCGTCAGCGGCATTGAGATCGCGCTCTGGGACATCCTGGGCAAATCATTGGGAGTCCCCGTCTGGCGCCTTCTGGGCGGACAGGTTCGCGACTATCTGCGCACCTACACGCATCTCGGCCTCGGAGACATGAAGGCGGTCTATGAGACCGGATCCGCGGACGCGATCGTGGAACGCGGACGCATCGTGACGCAGGCAGGCTACGACGCTGTCAAGGTCGTCTGCATTCCCTACACCCACTACGTATCGCCTGCGAAAGCCGTTGATTCTGTCGCCAACATGGTTGGCTCACTTCGCGAGGCCATAGGTCCGGACATCGGCATCATGGTCGATTTCCATGGACGCCCTGCATCCGTTAACGCTGCGATGGATTACCTCAAGGCAATCGAGCCGGCCCGCATCATGTTCGCGGAAGAACCCGTGCCGCCCGAAGATGTTGCCGGACTGGCGCATATCACGGCGCGATCGGCCGTGCCGATCGCTTCCGGCGAGCGGCTGATCGGACGTCGCGAATTCACGCACTCGATCGCAGCCCGTGCCTTCAACATTGCCCAGCCTGATATCTGCCACACTGGCGGTCTGCTGGAGACAAAGAAGATCGCGGCCATGGCGGAAACGGCAGGCATCGGCCTTGCGCCGCACAACCCGCTCGGTCCGATCGCTGGCGTCGCTGCTCTTCACTTCGGCATATCGACGCCAAACGTCGTCATTCAGGAGGAGATGTCCGGTGCCGTCGCCTGGTACGACGAGGTCGTTACCTGGCCAATTCGGCGTAAACCAGGCCGCTGGGACTTGCCCGAACTGCCGGGCCTTGGCGTCACCGTCAATGAGGACGTGATCGCGCGTCACCCCTTTGAGCAGGAAGTGCTGCATGCCCGCAATGCCGTCATGCCGGACGGCACCGTGGTTGACTGGTGAATGCAATGGCAGGCCGGCTGCAAGGAAAGGTCGCAATCGTCACGGGCGCCGGCCAAGGCATAGGTGCCGCCACCGCCCGGGCTTTTGCGATGCATGGGGCAAAGACCGTCATTGCTGAACTGAATGCGGCAAGCGGGAAAGCGGTCGCCGACAAATTGCGGGCCCAGGGCGCGGACGCCCTGTTCATCGAGACGGACGTCACCGACGCATCCGCAGTCGCGGACATGATCGCGCGGACGATCACGGCCTATGGCGGCGTCGACGTTCTCGTCAACAATGCCGGCGCCAACGTCTTCTACGAACCATTGATGATGCCGGATGAGGAATGGGAGCGCTGCCTCAAGCTCGACCTCCAGGCCGCGTGGTTCTGCGCCAAGGCGGTTTTGCCGACGATGCTGGCGAAGGGCTCGGGGTCCATCGTCAACATAGCGAGCTGTCACGCCTTCCAGATCATTCCCCATACGTTCCCGTATCCGGTCGCCAAGCATGCACTTTTGGGCCTGACCCGTTCGCTGGCCATCGAATATGCCGCACGCGGTATCCGGGTGAACGCGATCGCCCCCGGCTATATCGAGACGCCAATCGCGGAAGCCTACTGGAACACATTCCCGAACCCCGCCGAGGAGAAGCGGCGAGCCTACGACCTCCATCCGCCCAAGCGAATTGGCCGGCCGGACGAGGTTGCAATGACGGCGGTTTTCCTCGCTTCGGACGAAGCGCCGTTCATAAATGCCGAGACGATCACCATCGATGGTGGGCGCTCGGTTCTCTACCACGACTAGCAACCACCATTGAGCTCAGGGAGGATCTTCATGAAAACCACAACAAAGGCTTTGGCGACATTTGCGGTACTGGCTGCCGGACTGATGAGTGGCGCAGCAAGCGCAGACGACATCAAGATCGGCTACATCAACAAGATGGGAGACCATCCATGGTTTGTCGCCGAAGTCGGCGGCGCCAAGAAAGCGGCTGAGGCGGCAGGGGCCGCGTTCGTGTCGCAGGACGTTCAGTTCGACGCCAATTTGACGATCACGACCTTCGATACGATGGTCGGCGATGGCGTGAAAGGCATCGCCATCGTCGTCCCCGACAAGGCGCTGGGACCGGTCATCGCTGAGAAAGCAAAGGCCGCAAAAATTCCCTTGGTGGCGGTGGACGACGATATCTACTACCAGGATGGCACCCAGGTCCCCTATGTCGGCATGAATGCTTACAATATCGGTGCGCGGGTGGGCGAAGAGCTTGCCAAGCTCTACAAGGCTGAAGGCTGGGCGGGCAAAGAGGTGCGCATCGCCTCGATCGAGGACCGCAAGGCCGATACCTGCATGCAGCGCAACAAGGGCGCGGAAGAAGCGTTCCTGAAGGCGGTGCCCGATTTCAAGCCGGGCAGCATCGTTCGCGTCCCCTACGACAATACGATGGTCAACGCCATCGATGTGATGACCACCACATTGACGGCCAATCCCAGCGTCACGAACTGGATATTCTATTCATGCAACGATGACGGCGTGCTGGGTGGTGCGCGAGCACTGGAGAATGCCGGCTATTCCGCAGACCAGGGCATGGGGATCGGCATCGACGGCAGCCGCGCCTGCGATGCCTTCGGATCCGGAAAGCCCTCGGCGTTCCGTGGTACGATGTGGCTCAATTCGGAAAATCATGGCGCGCTGGCGGTGAAGATTCTCTTGGCCTCCATCAAGGACGGAACCAAGCTTCCCGTTCAATCCTTCACTGACCCGGAATACATCACCGCCGACAATTTTGCGTCGGACTACAAAGCGAAGCTCTGCCACTGAACCAGATATGCGTCATGCGCCGCAGTGCGCATGACGCTCTTTGGGCCGGCAGTTCGTCGGCGGGCACACGGGATCGATCCTCGGGAGTGAGCTTTTGATGCAATCGGATTTCTTCTCGCTCGACAGGATATCGAAGCGCTTCGGCGTCGTGCAGGCGCTCGACAATGTCTCGATTGCCTTTCGGCCAGGAGAGGTGCTTGCCCTGGTTGGCGAGAATGGCGCCGGCAAGTCGACAATGATGCGAATTCTCGAGGGCGTGTTCGCACCGGACACCGGCACCGTGCTGCATGGCTCCACGCCGATCGTTTTCAGCGAACCGCGCGACAGCCACAGAGCCGGAATACGGGTCATCCATCAGGAGCCGGAGATCGTTCCGAACCTGACCGTGGCCGAGAACATTTTCGTCGGCGAACTGCCGCGGCTGGCAGGCGTCCTGCTCGACTGGCACAAGCTCGAGGACCAGACCGATAAGGTGCTTGCGACCTTCGGCATGCAGCAGGATATGCGGCCGCGGCAACTTTGCAGCACGCTCGGTCCGGCACAGCGTCAGATGATCGAAATCATGCGCGCCATACGTGCCGGCGGCCGGCTGATCGCATTTGATGAGCCGACCTCGTCACTGACCGACGACGAAGCGCGCCGTCTGTTTTCAGTAATTCGCCGGCTGCGCGGCGAGGGCACTTCGATCGTCTACATCTCTCACAGGCTGAACGAGGTCATCGACCTTGCGGATCGCATTGTCGTCTTGCGGGACGGCCGGCTGGTCGATGATTCCCCCGCTGCCGGTGCCAGCGAGCAGACCATAGCCAAGCTCATGGTGGGCCGCGACATCGCCGATCTGTTTACGCGCGAGATGTGGCAATCGGGGCAACCGTTGCTGGAGGTGACGGGCCTGACCACCGACCACGTCACCGATGTGAGCCTCAAGGTCCGCCGCGGCGAGGTGCTCGGCATTGCCGGCCTTATGGGTGCGGGTCGATCCGAACTGGCAAAGGCGATTGTCGGCTATGATAGGCGCGTCGACGGAACCATAACGATGAATGGTGCGCCCGTTGGCCCTAACAGCCCGCATGCAGCGATCGTGGCCGGTATCGGCTTTGCCCCGGAAGACCGCAAGCACGAGGCGCTGCTGTTGTTCCGAAGCATTCTTGATAACGCCTCGCTTTGCGTGCCCGACAGAACGTCGACCTTCGGCTTCTTCAACCGGCGCAAGGCACTGGAGATCGTCTCACCGCTTGCAGCAAAGATGTCGATCAAGGCGCCCAACCTCGACGAACAGGTTTCGAAATTATCGGGTGGCAACCAACAGAAGGTCGTTCTCGCGCGTTGGCTTGCGCGGCAGCCGATGCTTCTCATCCTCGACGAGCCGACCCGCGGCATCGACATCGGCGCCAAGGCGGAAATCTATCGCCTGATCGACGAACTCGCCGCCAGCGGCATCGGCATAATCCTGATTTCCTCGGAAATGCCGGAACTGATCGGGCTGGCTGACAGGGTGCTTGTTATGGCTGGAGGCCGGATCACGGCCGAACTTTCCCGCCCTGACATCGACGAGGCCACGATCCTGAGACATGCCATGCCTCAATCTGCAGCATCGCTTGGAGGACAAATTCAGTGAACAGCCTTGAGCTCAGGACAGCAACAACGCAAACCGGCAAAAGGCGCGCTTCCTTGCGCATCGCAGAGCGCATCGGCATTCACAACATAAGCCTTCTTGTTGCTCTCGCCATTCTCGTGCTCATTTTCGGCACCCTGAGAGGCGACGTGTTCTTCTCCAGCCGAAACCTGCTGAACATCGGTCTAGGCATTACCATCCTGGGCGTTCTGGCGATGAGCCAGACCGTGGTTATTGTCGCCGGAGGGCTCGATATTGCCGTCGGCGCAATTGTCGGTCTGACCACAGTATCGACGGCAATGGCCATCCAGGCCACCGGATCACCCGCCGCGGGCATTCTTGCCGGCCTGGTCCTGGGCGGTCTTGCCGGCCTCGTGAACGGCATCATCATCACCTATGGGCGGGTCAACGCTGTCATCGCGACTCTCGGTACGATGGCGATCTTCCGCGGCATCGCGTTCATCATGTCCGATGGGCAATCGATCGCGATTTTCAGCGACACTTTCCGCTTCATCGGGATCGGACGAATCCTCGGCCTGCCTCTGCTGATCTGGATTCTCTTGCTGACCGCGATCGTGTTCCATCTCTTCCTTGCCCGCTCGATCGTTGGCCGCAACATCTATGCCCTGGGCGGCAATCCCGTTGTCGCACGCTTCTCCGGCATCAACATCAACCGCTACCGCGTCGGCATCTATATCATGAGTGGAGTGGCGGCCGGATTGGCCGGGATTCTGTTGGCTGCCCGTACCGGCTCCGGGCAGCCAGTATCCGGATCCCAAGGCCTGGAACTCGAGGCCATCACAGCGGCCGTTCTGGGTGGCTGCGCCTTGCAGGGCGGCAAGGGCACGATCGTCGGCGCACTGCTGGGCGTCGCGATCATTGGCGTCCTCAACAACGGAATGATACTGACGTCCGTGCCAACCTTCTATCAGTTGCTTGCCAAGGGCTCGCTGCTGATACTTGCTGTGGTAATTGCCGAGTACCACTTGAACAGGACATGACGATGGACGCGGCGATCGCTTCGACTGGCCAAGGCAAGCAGGACATTCCTGCCGCAGATGGCACCACGTCATCGCTCAAGGATCGCATCGCACGCGATCTCGGACAGCGCATCCTCGCCGGCTCCTACGCCCAGCACTCCGTCCTGCCGACGGAAGCCGAACTTTGCGTTATCTACGGGGCGAGCCGCACCGCGCTTCGCGATGCTCTTCTGACGCTTTCGGCGAAAGGATTGATCGAGGCACGCAAGCGGGCCGGGACGCGTGTGCGCGTGTCGAGTGAATGGAACAGGCTGGATGCTCAGGTTCTGGAATGGATGCGCGATATCGAGCCCGATCTCGATTTCGTCCGCGGATTGATCGAGGCGCGGCTGGTCATTGAACCCGCTGCCGCCCAACTTGCGGCCAAGATGGCGACGTCAGGCGATCTCGCAGTCATCGAAGCGGCCTATGAAGCCATGCGCATTGCTCCGCAGGACGATCTCGCTGCGTGTCTCGATGCCGACGTCAGGTTTCATACCGCCATCCTTCGTGCCAGCCGCAACCCGGTGTTCGCCAATCTCGGCAATATGCTTGCGGCCGCCCTCAGCTTCTCCTTCCGCTTGACCACATCGGCCACCGCTAATTACCAGCAGACGCTGAGCGCGCATGGCGACGTGCTGGAGGCAATCCGGATGCGCAGGGCCGACGATGCACACGATCAGATGAAGGCGCTCATCGGGATCGCGTCGAACGACCTTCTTGCAGTGGCTCGCAAAGGCCGCCATCAACAGCCGATCGCCGCTGCCAAGGCCGATACCGTCTGAAGCGGATGGTCGGGACGATCAAGATCAGAAGCGGAGACCTGTCTGCTGAAATCGTCCCATCGCTTGGGGCAGGTCTTGCGAGGTTCGACTATGGGCGCGTGCCGCTCTTCAGGCCTTGGCCAAACGGCGGGAGCAGCAAACCGTTCGACCTTGCCTGCAACCTGCTTTTGCCATGGTCAAATCGCATCTCGGGCGGCGGCTTCATATTCGAGTCCAAATTCCACGAACTGCCTGCCAACGTCGCAGGCGAACCATTTCCAGTTCACGGCAATGGATTTTCGAGCGCGTGGAACGTCGACAGTCTGACGCAGGACAAAGCGAAGCTATCGCTCATCAGCAACGGACCCGGCCCATATCGATATCGCGCCGAGGTGAGCTACGCGCTGGCCGGGCAGGGGCTCGAGCTGAAGCTTCGCATCGTCAATCAGGCGCCGGTCAGGCTCCCGTTCGGGCTTGGCATCCATCCATGGTTCCCAAGAACGGCACGGACCACGCTTCATGCGCCGGCCTCGCAGGTTTGTCTCGAACTGCCCAGCCATCTCCCTGAACGGTTTGTCGATATCAAAACTCGTCCCGACTGGGATTTCGGCGCCCCGGCCGTATTGCCGAACGGATGGATAAACGATCTGTTTGCCGGTTGGAACGGCGTCGCTACCATATCGTGGCCGGAGCACAGTTGCAGCCTGCGGATTGAAGCTTCATCGCCCTTGAATTTCTACCTGGTCTATTCGCCATCGGACGAGAGCGACTTCTTCTGTTTTGAACCGGTCAGTCATACTGTCGATGCTCACAATCGTGGTTCGATCGACAAATGGAATGGACTGTCGGTGCTTGGGCCTGGCGAGAGCCTGGCAGCCCGTTGCAGCTTTGCCGTCAGTTAGGCGGACCTCTGCGGCGCCCTCGAATTGGCGGATGTCGGCCAGCATGTCCGGTGAGAACGAAGCCGGCTTTTCGTCCAAACGGAGCTTGGGAAGAGGGAACTCCGGCGACAGGGAACCCGTGAGCCAGGTCGACGTTTGCCGGATGTCGCTGCGCAGCTCGTCTGCTTGAGGGCCCACCAAATGTGCCTGGCAGGATTGGATCAATGACGGATGTTGAACCAAAAGAATTCGTGCTCGCAGGCATCGTCATGAAGCGACTGGTCTCCGGCGAACAGACGGGAGGCTTGTTGAGTCTCTTCGAAAACAGAAGCGACGGGCACACGAAAACGCCAATCCATGTTCATGCGAATGACGACGAGACGGTCTACGTCATCGAAGGGCACTTGACCGCAATTGTGGACGGCGAGGTCCGAACGCTCTCGCCCGGCGAGAGCATGTTTTTGAAGCGCGGCATCCCGCACCAGCTCATGAATCCCGGCAATCAGCCCGTTCGCTATATCCTGATAGACACGCCAAGTGTGTTCGAGCAGTTTCTCGCCGAAGGTGGCCATGAACGCAGCAAGGGAGAGGTGGTCGGGCCGCCGACGCCTGCCGATATCGAGCGGCTCAAAGTAGCCGCGCCGAAGTTTGGGATTACGCTTCTGCAGGACTGGCCGGCAAGAGAGTAGATGGCTTCGTGATGGCGGCTTGGATCGCCGCTAAAGCCGGCCCTTGCCCGAGGAACCGGTATTGGCTAGCCGCCGGCAAGCCAATCCGAGAGGCTGCGGGCAAAACTTCGCGGCACGATGAGTTCGCACGCGGTCTCGCCGATGCGCAGGAAGAGCACGGGCACGTGATGGAAGGATGTTTGCACGGCGCGGCCCGGAGCGGCGGCCGGCGCGTGCCAGTTGACGGCAATGCATCCGGACAGAAGCCTTGCGATACCAGGGCCGGCCATTTTCAAACGAACACGACCTTCGCCGAGGGGAACCGAACAGCCGAGGTCGGGGTCGACGGCAAGCGCGGGCGCTTGCGCGCTCTCATCGAGAACCAGCCAGAGGCGGCGAGGTGCAACGCGGACGACGAGTAGACCTTTGTGGCGAACCGTCTCTCCAACCGAGGTGGGAAGTTTCGTGTTGAGCGACGCCGAGACGCTCTTTTCGAATTGTCTCAGTGTCGCGTCCCAGCCCTCGATCTGGATAAGCGGACAATCCGCCACGGACAGGCTGAAATCCCGAGAAGAGGTCAAGCTAGCCATGCAGCCGTTCTCCCTGCGGATCGATGAATACCGGCGAGACAACGCGGGCGCGAACCGTTTCGGCCTTCATCGGATAGACCGCCACGACCTCGCTTCCTTCTGCCGCGACATCACCGGCAAGCAGAGCCAACCCGACATAATGGCCGCGTTCGGAGCTGAAAGTGACGGAGGTGACACGACCGCGCCCATGGCCATGGGGTTTCTCATCCGGCAGGAACAGGATGGCGCCGCCGCGCAGGCGTTTTCCGTCCTCGATGCATTCCAGTCCGACCAGACGCTGCCGGTTGGGCGCCCGGAGGGCAGGGCGCCGTCGCAGGACGTCGCCGACGAAGCCGCTGCGCTTGCCGGCCATGCGGCCGAGGCCGAGATCGTCGAGCGTCGTGCGCCCATCGATCTCCGGTCCGGCGACATGGCCCTTTTCGACCCGCAGCGCGCCAAGCGCCTCGACACCGTAAGGCTTCAGGTCGAAGGGTCTGCCGGCTTCGAGCATGCGGCTCCAGAGCTGTTCACCGGCAGTGGCGCCGACATAGATTTCGTAAGCGCGCTCGCCGGAATAACTGAGACGCAGGATGCGGAGCGCACGGCCCTCCCATTCGCTTTCGAGTAGCCCCATATGCGAAAGCGCCTCCTCGGAAACGTCGAGAGCGGGAAACGCTGCATTCAGGATCGCGCGGCTGTTAGGCCCGGCAACCGACATCGCCGCCCACTCGTCGCTGACCGAAGTGACGGTCACGCGCAAATCCGGCCAGGCCGTGTCGAGCAGGAATTCGAGACGCGACAGCACATCGGCGGCCTTGGCGGTCGAAGTGGTCATGAAGAATCGGTTTTCCGCTAGCCGCGTCGTGGTGCCGTCGTCGAAGACAATGCCGTCGTCGCGCAGCATGACGCCGTAGCGGGCGCGGCCTACCGCCAGCTTGGCAAAGCCGTTGGCGTAGACGCGATCGAGGAAGATTGCCGCATCCGAGCCCTGGACATCGATCTTGCCGAGCGTGGAGATGTCCATCAGCCCCGCGGCCTGGCGCACATTCCGCATTTCGGCGACATAGGCGTCGTTCACGTGGCGCCCCGACTGCCGGTAGAAATAGGGCCGCATCCAGAGCCCGACCTCGAGCATCTCGGCGCCGTTCGCCATGTGCCAATCGTGCATCGGCGTGCGGCGGATCGGCTTGAAATGATGGCCGATGGCGCGCCCGGCAAGCGCCCCGATGGCAACCGGCGTATAGGGCGGGCGGAAGGTCGTGGTGCCGGTCTCAGGAATCGTTGCGTTGCGCAGCGCTGCCATCGCGGCAAGTGCGGGAAAATTGCTGGTCTTGCCCTGGTCGGTGCCCATGCCGAGCGTGGTGTAGCGCTTCAGGTGCTCGACCGATTCATAGCCCTCGCGATGGGCGAGCCCGATATCCCCAGTTGTCACATCCATCTGGAAATCGACGAAGGCTTTTTCACGTCCGACCGAAGGGGCTTCGCGAAGTAGCGTCGTAGCGGTCTCGCCGAGATCGAGTTTGGACGGAGCGGGCACCGGCGCCGACTTGCCGCAGTAGGCTGCCGCTTCGATGCCGGCGCGATGGCCGTCCTCGACGGCAGCGGCGGTCGCATAGGCTCCTATCATTGCGCCGGCGCCGAACTGGCTGGCTGAAAAGACGCCCGGCACGAAGCCGTCAATGTCGTCGCGATAGACAGGTTTGACACCGAGGTGTGAGGTGAGATGCACGGTTGGCGACCAGCCGCCGGAGATGCAGACCAGGTCACAGGCGGCCGAGGATTGTCCCTCCGGTCCATTGAGCGTTACGCGCCTGACGGCATGGCCGCCGTGCAGGTCGACGATGCGCGTTGCGGCCCGCACCACCACGCCGAGCCGTGCGGCTTCCGCGGCAAGTGCTGCGGGCGGGACGGCGCGCAGATCGGCAACCGTCACCTCCGCGCCGGCTGCGGCATAGTCGAAGGCGGTGCGCCAGGCACCGTCATTGGTGGTGGCGACAATGATTTTCTTGCCCGGCAGGACGGCGAAACGATTGAGATAGGTCCGGGCGGCCGAGGCAAGCATGACGCCGGGCCGGTCATTGTTCGAGAACACCATCGGCCGCTCGATGGCGCCGGTGGCGAAAACAATCGAGCGGGCGCGCAGCATAGTGACCGTTTGGCGGGCCTCGCCATTCGGCTTCTGATCGGTTGGATCGCGCTGTTTGACCAGTCCAAGGACATTGCCGTCATAGCTGCCGAAAGCGGTCGTCCGCTTCATCAGCGCGACGGTTTCGAAGTCCTCCAACTCGGCCTCGGCCTGCCTCAGCCATGCGGCCGCTGCGCTGTCGGACGGTTCCGCCAAAAGCTGGCCGCCAAGCAGAAAATCTTGCTCGATCAGCGCGACCCGCGCGCCGGCTGCGGCGGCTGTCCGCGCCGCCGACAGTCCCGCCGGGCCGCCGCCGACGATGGCGACATCGGCAAAGGCATGACGAACCTCATAGCGGTCGGGATCGGGGTCGGTGCCGGCCCTGCCCAGGCCGGCCGCCTTGCGGATGAAATGTTCGTAGAACATCCAGGCGCGGCGCGTCGGGCCCATGAAGGTCTTGTAGTAGAAGCCGGCGGACAGAAACGGTGCCAACAGTCCGTTGACGCTTTGCACGTCGAAGGCAAGCGACGGCCAGCGGTTCTGACTCTCCACGACCATGCCGTCGGCGAGTTCCAGCGTCGTCGCCGGCAGGTTCGGCTCGCGCCTGCCGGCGCTCCCGAGCGTAACCAGCGCATTCGGCTCTTCGGGCCCGGCGGAAAAAATGCCACGCGGGCGATGATATTTGAAGCTGCGACCAACCAGCGCGACGCCGTTGGCGAGCAGCGCCGAGGCAAGTGTGTCGCCGCGATACCCAGCCAGCTTGCGGCCGTCGAAGGTGAAATTGACCGGCACCTCGCGACTGATACGGCCACCCAATGGCAGGCGTTTGCGGTTCGAACTCATGCCGGTTGTTTCCTGACGGTCGATTTCCTGGCGAAGTCGACGGATGCGATCGCGTGGTTGCGGGTGTCGCGTTCGACCACCAGCCATTGCCGGCAACCGGTCACGTGCTGCCAGAATTCGCGATGCTGGCCGGCCGGGTTTTTCCTGACGTAGACATAACGGTACCAGGCCTCAGGATCGGGATCGTCATGGGCCGGACGCGTGACCGAGGCATCGCCGCCATAGCGGAATTCGTCATGGTCGCGCGGGCCGCAGCAGGGGCATTCGATGCGCAGCATTTTGTCCCGCCTCTTATTGCAGCCAGGCGGAAGGGCCGACTCCGGCCTCATCGAGCGTGTGGCCGGCGCGGAAACGATCGAGCCCGTAGGCCGCGATCAAGGGATGCGGCTTGCCGGTGGCGATCGTGTGGGCGAAGCACCAGCCGGAAGCCGGCGTCGCCTTGAAGCCGCCATAGCACCAGCCGCCATTGAGATAGAGGCCGTCGATCGGCGTCGGGCAGATGATCGGGCTGGCATCGGGGGTCATGTCCATGACGCCGCCCCAGTGGCGCAGCAGGCGGACGCGCGAAATGCACGGCATCAATGCAATCGCCGCCTCCGCCACCTCGCGAACGACGCCGAGATTGCCGCGCTGGGCGTATGAATTGTAGCCGTCGAGATTGCCGCCGAAGACCAACCCGCCCTTGTCGGACTGGCTGACGTAGAAATGGTCGGCGCCGTAAGCGACGACGTGATCTACCAGCGGCTTCAGCGGTTCGGTGACAAAGGCTTGCAGGACGTGGCTTTCGATCGGCAGTTCAAGGCCGGCCTTGGCACCGAGCACGGATGTATGACCGGCAACAGCGAGGCCGACCTTGCCGGCGCCGATCCGGCCTTTCGTCGTTTCGACGCCGACGATACTGTCGCGGTCGCGGAGGAAGCCGGTCACTTCGCAGTTCTGGATGATGTCGACGCCATGGCCGTCGGCGGCGCGCGCATAGCCCCAGGCGACGGCGTCGTGGCGCGCCGTGCCCGCCCGGCCCTGGAAGATAGCGCCATGGATCGGGAAGCGGGCGGTGTCGGAAAAGTCGAGATAAGGCACCAGCCGGCGCACGTCTTCCCGGTCGAGGATATCGGCATCGATGCCGTTCAGCCGCATGACATTGGCGCGGTGGCTGAAGCCGTCGAGCTGATCGGCCGAATGCGCTGTGACGAGCTGGCCGCGCTGCGAGAACATGACGTTGAAGTTCAGCGCCCGCGACATGCCCTCCCAAAGCTTCATCGAGAATTCGTAGAACTGGGTATTGCCGTCGAGCAGGTAGTTGGAGCGGATGACGGTGGTGTTGCGGCCGACATTGCCGCCGCCGACATAACCCTTTTCGAGCACGGCGACGTTACGGATGCCGTGGTTCTCGGCGAGGTAGAAGGCGGTGGCGAGGCCGTGTCCGCCGCCGCCAATAACGATCACGTCATAGGACGATTTTGGCTCCGCTGCCCGCCAGGCGCGCTGCCAATTCTTCTGGCCGGACAGCGCGTTGCGTAAGATCCAAAATGCCGAGTAGTGCGCCATGTGTGCAGGCCTATCGAACGATCGGGCCGGCCGGCGTGCGGGTAAGCACTTCGGCGCCCGCATCGGTCAACAGCACCGTGTTGGAAACGAAGTCATCGCCGCGACCGGTGCCCATCAGCCATGACAGGATGTGGAAGCTCATCCCGGTCTCGATCTCGAGGTCGGAATCGTGCCTCAAGCCCGTCACCGAATTGCCGCCGGTCCATGATGGCGGCTGGCCGGCGCCGACCAGGTAACCGCAGTGATGGCGGCGATAGTGGGAAAGACCGGACTCGTCGACGACAGCCTGCCAGGCGGCGTAGACATCGCGCGCCTTGGCGCCCGGCCGCAACGCCTCGACGACCGCGTTGAACGCCTTGGCGGTCACTTCCGCCATTGCGGCGTCTTCGTCGCTGATGTGGCCGATGCGAACGAGCCGGCCGAGCGGGGCGTGGTAGCGCGAGATGCACCCGGACAATTCGACAAAGACCGGCTCGCCCTTGCGGTAGATCCCGTCGCCCCAGGTCGTGTGCTCTTCACCCAGGCGCGCGGCTGGGCGGATGAACGGTCCGAAGCCCGGCGCATGACCGCCTGCGCGGATCATTGCCGCAACACATTGGGCGGCGACCTCCTGTTCGGAAGCGCCATCGGAGATCGCGGCGATCGCGGCACCGGCGGCGGCGTCCGTCACCTTGGCGGCTCGACGCATCAGCGCCTGTTCCTCGGCGCTCTTCACCCACCGCATCTTGTCGATCAGACCGGAGACATCGCTCCATTTGGCGTCCGCCTGCGTCTGGAACGCAACGGCAAGCCCATGGCTGAGGCCAGCCGTCCAGTATTCGAGGCCGATCCGCTTGCCGGACAGGCCGAGCTCCACAAGTACCCGCGCGGCAAGCTCGGCCGCCGTTTCGCTGTCGGAATGGCCACGGAATTCCGCTGCCTTCACCTGCTTCTCGATCGTCACCTTCTCCATCGAGCGGGTGACCAGAACAGGTTTTCCCCGGAGCGGGACGATCAGCAGGTGAGGGGCAAAATACCCCCAGTGATCGAGCCCGGTGAGATAGAAGACGTTCTCCGGCGAGGCGAAGACCGCCGCATCGAGCTCGCGCTCAACCAGTGCAGTACGGACCTTTGCCAGGCGGCCGGCGATTTCGGCTTCGGAAAACGGATTGCGGTCCATCGGGCGTCCTCGTGCTTGTTGCCGGGTTGGTGGCGGGCATGGTTCTTTTCGGCAGCCGGTTTCCCGGCCACCATGTCAGTCGATGACGATGAGTTCGCGCGCCACATCGCAGAGGCGTTCGCCGCCGCGTTCCGTGACGACGAACGATTCCGAGATGGCGATGCCGAAATCGTCGAGCCAGACGCCGGCCATGAAATGGAAGCACATCCCAGGCTGCATCTCGGTGGTGTCGCCGGGACGAAGGCTTGCGGTGCGTTCACCCCAATCGGGCGGGTATGCGAGCCCGACCGGATAGCCGACGCGGCTTTCCTTCTTCAGCCCGTTCTTCCTCAACACTGCCTGCCAGGCGGCTTCCACCTCCTCGGCGGTGTAGCCGGGGCGCGCCTTCTCGAGGCCAGCGTCGACGCCCTCGACGATCGCCTTGGCCATGTCGAGGATGGCTTGCGGCGGCTTTCCGAAATGTACCGTCCGGGTCAGCGCCGCATGATAGCGGCGGCGCACGCCGGCGATCTCCAGAATGGCGAGGCCGCTGTCCGGCAGCGGCGCGTCGGACCACGTCAGATGCGGCGTGCTGGTGCCCTCGCCAACGGGCATCAGCGGACAGATCGCGGCATAGTCGCCGCCCGCTCCGGGCACCCCCATGATCTGCGCGTGATAGATTTCGGCAATGACATGGTTCTGAGGCACACCGGGCCGCATTTTCTCGATGGCGCGGTTCATGGCATGCGTGCAGATCGCACCCGCCTCGCGGATCAGCACCAGCTCGGCCTCGGATTTGACCAGCCGCGCCCAGTTGACGAGATCGTGGTTGTTGGCGAAGTGCGCGTCGGGCAGCCATTGGACCAGATGGGCGTGGCAGCGCGCCGTATAATAATGCGCGTCCATCTCGACGCCGATGCGGGCTTTTCCCCAACCACGCGACCGGATCAGTTGGGCGAGTTCGTCATAAGGGTGCTCGACGGGCTGTTGCACCAGCCGTTCCGAGAACGGCATGATGTTTTTCTCCGGCAGGCCGGTGGTTAGGCGTGCGCTCTTGGCATCCTGCGACCTACCGAACCAGATCGGCCGGTCCTCCTCCAGATGGACGAGCACGCACTGCGGAACGTAGAACGACCATCCGTCATAGCCGGTCAGCCAGCACATGTTGGCGGGATCCTGACAAACGATGAGATCGAAGCCGGCTTTTTGCATACGTGTCTTCACGCCGGCGAGGCGCTGCCCATACTCCGCTTGCGTGAATGTCCCGAAGCCGTTCGCGGTCGCCACCGAAATCCTGCCTTCCAGGTACGCCGTTTGCCTTTTGTAAATGGCAACTAGGCCAAATTGTGCACAACTCGACGTCAATTTGCTGGCTAACTGCGAATTGTCGCCGAATTTTCATGGTTTTTATATCTCTGCTTGCGAAATGTCTAGGAGTTGTATACGTCTGATCAAGCAGGCGTCGACCTCGAAGAAGGCCGCGCCCTGGGAACCATCCACAGTTGTCCAATGGGAGAAAAGCATGCTCAAATCATCGATATCGCGCCGTATGGTCGTGAAGGCGGCTGCCTGCATCGCGCTCGCCGCGACGTCATTGACGTCGTTGTCCGCTCACGCGGAAACCACCCTCGAACGGGCCAAGAAGGACGGCTACATCCGCGTCGGTTTCGCCAACGAGGCGCCGTTCGGTTACGCCACGCCAGACGGCAAGCTGACCGGCGAGGCCCCTGAAGTCGCCAAGGCGGTGCTCGCCAAGATGGGCATATCGCAGGTCGACGGTGTTTTGACCGAATTCGGCTCGCTCATTCCGGGTCTCAAGGCCGGCCGCTTCGACATCATCGCCGCCGGCATGTTCATCACTCCGAAGCGCTGCGCCGAGATCAACTACTCCGAGCCGTCCTACGGCATCGGCGAGGCTATGCTGGTGGCAAAAAGCAATCCGAAAGGCATCAAGGATTTTTCCAGCATCAAGGACAATCCGGATCTCAAGCTTGCCGTAATGGCCGGCGCCGTTGAAGGCGGCTTCGCCAAGGAAGCGGGCGTTGCCGATGGGCAGATCGTCTCCTTGCCTGACCAGTCCAGCCTGGTCGCCGCCGTCCAGTCGGGCCGCGCCGACGCTGCCGCGCTGACCGCTCTTTCGATCGCCGACATGGCCAAGAAAGCCGACGGTGTCGAATCGACCAAGCCCTTCGGCGAGGTTGCCGGCAAGTCGGTGAAAGGCCATGGCGGCTTCGGCTTCCGCAAGGAAGACACCGACCTGCAGGAGGCGTTCAACGCCGAACTGAAGAAGTTCCTCGGTTCGCCGGAGCATATCGCGCTGGTCGAGCCACTCGGCTTCGGCAAGGACTATCTCCCCAACAAGACCACCGCAGAGCTCTGCGCGGGCAAATAGGCTCCCAACTGCTGGCGGCGCGAAAGCGCCGCCCTTTTCCTTCGGGGAATCGCATGGGTATCCGTACGCTCGTTGCCATGCTGGTCATCGCGCTTGTCGTGATCGGTGCCTTGGCAACACAGGAATCATATCAAGTGTTTATGCCGGGGCTGCTGCAAGGCGCGGTCCTGACAATCGAGATCGCCGTCCTCGGCAGCCTGCTCGCAATTATCATGGGCGTGCTTGCAGCACTTGCAAGGATGTATGGCCCGACGCCGCTCAGATGGCTGGCCACGGTTTACGTCGAGATCTTCCGCGGAACGTCGGCACTGGTGCAATTGTTCTGGCTGTTTTTCGTGCTCCCGCAATTCGGCGTCACGATCAACGCGTTCGTGGTGGCGGTGCTCGCGCTCGGCCTGAATGTCGGCGCTTACGGATCGGAGTGCGTGCGCGGCGCGATCCAGTCCGTCGCCCGCGGCCAGTGGGAAGCGTGTACTGCATTGAACATGAGCCGCCCGCAGATGTTGCGTCGGATCATCCTGCCGCAGGCCTTTGTCGCGATGATCCCACCCTGGGGTAATCTGTTCATCGAGCTTCTGAAATCGACGGCGCTGGTCTCGCTGATCACGCTTTCGGACCTCGCCTTCAAGGCGCAGCAAATGAACCAGAACACGTTCAAGACCATTCCGATCTTCACCCTCGTTCTTTTGATGTACCTGGCAATGTCGCTGGTTGTGACCATCGGCATGCGGCTTCTTGAAAGGCGGGCGTCGCTCGGACTGGCGCGGGGGAAGGCGGCATGATCTGGGATTGGGGATTTGCCCTGGAAATCCTGCCGGTGCTTGCTCGCGCCGCCGTCATTTCCATCGAAGCGACGCTGATCGGCTTTGCGCTTGCCGCCTCGCTCGGCCTGGTGCTGGCCGTTGTCCGCATCGCCGTGCCATGGACCAGCTGGACGATTTCGGTGCTGGTCGAGCTGATCCGCTCGACCCCGCTGCTCATCCAGATATTCTTTCTCTATTTCGTCTTTCCGAAATTCGGTGTCGTGCTCGACGCTTTCACCGCCGGGGTGCTGGCCATCGGCATCCACTACGCCGCCTATTGCTCCGAGGTTTATCGCGCCGGATTCGACAACATCCACCGCGGCCAGTGGGAAGCCTCGATCGCGCTCAATCTTTCGTCCTGGACGACGTTCCGCGACATCATCATTCCGCAGGCGGTCCCGCCGATCGTTCCGGCGCTCGGCAATTATCTGGTGGCCTTGTTCAAGGAAACGCCGTTGCTTTCCGCAATCGCCGTGATGGAACTGATGCAGACCGCCAAGATCATCGGCTCCGAAACGTTCCGCTACACCGAGCCGATCACGCTGGTCGGCCTGTTTTTCCTTGCCATGAGCCTGGTTTCGGCGGCGCTCATCCGCTCCCTCGAAGGGCTGCTCAACCGGAGGACCACCCGATGACTGAACAACCGATGGTCCGCTTCGACAATGTATCGAAACGCTACGGCACGTTAACCGTTCTCGACGGGCTCAATCTCGAAATAGCGCGCGGCGAAAAAGTCTCGGTCATCGGTCCGTCGGGTTCGGGCAAGACGACGGTGCTGCGCATGCTGATGACGCTGGAGACGATCAATGACGGCGTCATCTGGGTCGAAGGCGAGCCGCTGACCCATATGGAGAGGAACGGCAAGCTTGTTCCCGCCGATCTCGCCCACATCCGCAAGATCCGCGCCAAGATCGGCATGGTGTTCCAGTCGTTCAACCTGTTTCCGCATATGACGGCGATGCAGAACTGCATCGAGGCGCCGATAACGGTGCTCGGAATGAAGCGGGCGGACGCCGAGGCACGAGCGGCCGAGCTGCTGGAGCTGGTCGGTCTGGCCCAGAAGAAGGACCACTATCCGTCACAGCTTTCTGGTGGCCAGCAGCAGCGCGTCGCCATCGCCAGGGCGCTGGCCATGCGGCCCAAGATCATGCTGTTCGACGAGGTGACGTCTGCGCTCGACCCGGAGCTTGTCGGCGAAGTGCTGCAGGTGATAAGGCAGATCGGGCGCGAGCATGATCTAACCATGCTGATGGTCACCCATCAGATGGGCTTCGCCAAGGAGTTTTCCGACCGCGTTTGCTTCTTCTATCAAGGCAAGATCTGCGAGCAGGGGCCGCCAAGCGAACTGTTTGGTGCTCCCAAGAACGAGCGGACACGGCAATTCCTGCACGCTGTCCTGGAGGCTGGGTGACGATCGAGACAGAGGCCAAGCCGCCCACGACGGTGACCGCCGCGCCGCCGCGCCCGCTCTCCGCGCGGGAGCGGTTCGAGCGCATCTACCGGATATTGCGTGACCGCATCTGCCTGCTCGATTATGCGCCGGGAAGCCACCTGTCCGAGGAAGAACTTGCCCAGGAATTCGAGATCAGCCGCACGCCGGTCCGGCGCGTGCTGGCGCGCCTTGAATCCGAGGGTCTGGTTCAATCCGTCCACGGCGTCGGCACGATCGTCACCGACGTCGACATCGAGGAATTGCAGCAGGTCTATCATCTGCGCCTGGAGCTGGCGCTCCTCGTCGGCAAGCTTTCGCCGATCCCGCGCACGGCGGACGACCTCGACCGGATACGGGCGCTCATCGCGCGCTGCGATTCCGACATACTCAATCCCGACCAGCGCGCTTTCCTGCGCCTCAACATGGATTTTTTCTACGAGCTCACGGCGATGACCGGCAACCAGCCACTGCGCGAGATCAGCGAGCGCCTGTATTTTCAGGTCGCGCGCGTCGTCCTGAAGCTGATGCCGCAATTGGGCCTCGTCGAGGAATTCACCGCGTTCCGCCGCGAAATGGAAGAGGTCCTTGCCGCGGCCGAAATCGGCGACTGGGAGTCCATCGGGCACATAAGGCGGGCGCATATCTCGATGAGCTTCCGCCGCATGATGCGCCATGCAGGCGAGGCGAATCTGGATAGAGCTACATAATCAGCCCCGTAAGATTGTGCTAGTGGACTGCCGTCGAACTGGCTTCGTTTGCCAGGGAAAGCAGGCCGCCCGCCCCGATCCCGACAGAATTTGCCAGCACCGGGAATGACCAGAACGGCCCGATCCTGCAGGCCCATACCTGCCCTCAGAGAGCGTCCTCATTCGGTATGTTGGCGGGGTTCCAGACGACCTCCCACAGGTGTCCGTTCGGATCGCGGAAGTATCCGGCATACCCGCCAAAGAATGTGTCCCGAGCAGGCTTGATGATCTCGGCTTCGGCGCGAGCGGCCTCATCCATCACTTGATCGACTTCTTCGCGGCGCACAACGTTGTGGCCGATTGTGAACGAGGTCGAGCTGATCGGCGCCTTGGGCAGGCCGGTGTCGCAGGCGAGGTCGTCCTGAGCCCAGATCGCGAGCTTCAACCCGCCGGACAGCGTGAAGAACGCGACGGCGCCATGCTCGAACTCGCGGCCGATGATCCCTTCCGTCGGCAAGCCGAAACCGTCGCGGTAGAACGCGAGAGAACTCTCGAGGTTGGCGACAGCGATAGTCAAAACCGAAATGCGCGGTTTCATGGCAGTCTCCTGTGGTTGTCGGAGACACCAGGATAAAGTCGGGCGACAGTGAAGACTTGAACAAAACGGCCAATGAAGAGCGCGACGTGGTTTCACCCGTTCTGCAGCAGGTGATGAATCTGTCGCGGGGTGCTTCCCGTCAGGCGGCGGCTCTCGCGGACAAGATGCGCCTGGTCGGAATAGCCCGCCTCGGCTGCCAGGATGGCCGTAGCGCTGTCCGATTGGCTCGAAAGCCGCAGAAAGCGCTGGTAGCGGAGGATACGGTCAAGCGTCTTGGGGCCATAGCCGAAGCTCTCGTCGAAGCGCCGGCGCAACGTTCTTTCGCTCATCTCGAGCGCGCGCATCAACCAGGGGACGAGAGGCGCGTCGGGTGGCGGCCCGCGCTCGATCAAGCGATATGCCGCCTGCATGGGAACGTCTGTCGCGTGGGAGGCCATTTCCTCGGCGACGACCTGTTCGAGCGAACAGGCGAGATCCTCGAGATTGTCACCAGCGCGCACGCGGCTGGCGAGGCGCCGGGCTCGCGCTCCCCATAAATCGTCGAGGGACAGCCTCTGGCCGACAAGCTCGATTTGCGGCACGCCGAGCCATGCCGCCGCCGTGGCAGGATAAAAGCGCAAGCCGATCACGACCTCGTCTGCCGCCAGAACCTCGGTCTGCGGCTCCTTGTCGGGGCCGGCAACTCGGAAGCTGCCTCCGATCCATTGCAGATCGATCGTTGCGTCGGGCATGACGACGATTGGCGGTGCGCCCGCCGGGTCCATTCGATGCACCCACACCGAAGCAAAGCATCCGCGAAGCCGCGCCGACGGTGGACGTTGCTGAAATGAACCCGTTGCCTGCGCTGGGACGGGATCGCTCATCTCGCTCCTCTTCGGATTACCGGCGGTGAACCTACGACTCAGTGGCTGCGCCCGCCGTCGCTCGAGACAAGAATCTGCACGACCGACAACGTCTGCCAATCGAGAACGGTTGCAAGAATCGGTTGTTTTCTTCCGGCCGGAAGGAAGAGGGCAGGTGAGGGGTGATGCTACGTGCATCGCCATCGGCAGCGCCGTGTGCGGCTCATACGGCGATGGCCGTTTCGTTCAATCCGGCAAGCGAGATGCGTGCTTATCTTTCGGCGTCGTACATCACACGAGAGGTATGCATCATGAGCAACAACAACGATCAACGGATCGACTACGTCGAATTCAACGTGAAAGACATTCAGCGGTCACGCGACTTCTACGGAAAGGCCTTCGGCTGGACCTTCACTGACTACGGCCCGCAATATTGCGAGTTCAACGACGGGCGCTTGTCAGGTGGCTTCGCCGCTGGCCCAGCGAGGTCCGGAGGAGGCCCGCTCGTCATCCTCTATGCAGATGATTTGCCGGGAACGGTCAAGCGGGTCGAGCAGGCGGGAGGCAAGATCGTCAAGCCGATCTATGGATTCCCGGGCGGCAGGCGCTTCCATTTCGCGGACCCGGATGGTTACGAGCTTGCGGTTTACACCGAGGACGGCAGCAAGGAATGATCGCGTTCTTCCACCACCTCGGATTGGTTTTTGCTCGGCGGCGTCTTTATCTGGGCGGGCGCCGGGCATTTTCCTCAGATTCCGGGCGATTGTAGCGTCCCTGGCCGAGCGGCCTTTCCTGCTCCCAGGCCTCTTCTCGCGGCCGGATCGGTGCTGGAGATCCCAGGCGGCTTTTGCCTCGCAACGGGCCTTGGTGGGCCCTTTCCCGCCGCGGCATTGGCCGTATTCACCATTGCAGCGTCCTTCATGGCGCTCAATTTCTGGCGCTACAGCGGCGATGAACGCGAAGCCCTTCGTACCGTCTTCACCATCAATGTCGCCGTCTTGGGCGGATTGATTGTCGCCGCGACCAGTAGCCTGTGACGTCGTTTCGGGGCGGCGGCTTCGTCTTCATCTGCCATCAGCCGCTGGTCGTTGGCGATCCGGCGTCTTTGCAGCATTCGCCTATCGCTGCCAGAAGGGCAGCTTCGCGATCTCTTCCTCGGCCTGTCGTCTCGTCAGACCGATATCGTCGATCAGATGGGGATTGGTCTCCGCCAATCGCTTGAGGTCCCAGCGAAAGCGTGTCGGCTCGCGCCCGGCCGCGATAATGCTTCGCAGCGTCGTCAGGCTGTAGCGCCGACGCGACGCTTCCGCCGGCCGCGCTGCCTGAAGCGGGGCCGAGGCAAGGGTGGGAATATCGCTCATGGCAACCTCCATATGGTTTGAGGGGGCCCTTACGATTTGGGGGGGCCTCGTCCTGAAAGAGGCTGAATTCTGCAGGATACGACCGGCGTCGTAATTAAGCTCTCCCAAATAGTTCTCAAAACTTCCAAACGGGCTATAGATGCGCCGTATGCAGGGACCGCGCTTTGCCTTTGGTCCGTTCGTGCTTGATCCGGGTGCGGGAACGCTCCTTCGGAACGATGTCCCCGTTGCCGTCAGCTACCGCGGACTAAAGCTGCTTGCGGCGCTCGTCGGACGGTCCGGCGGCCGTCGAGGAAGGCAACCTAACCGTCCAGATCGCGCTGCTGCGGAAGCTGCTTGGCCCGGCCGCGGACGGCGGTGAATGGATCGCTACGGTTCCGCGCATCGGCTACCGCTTCACGGGCGCCGTCGAACAGCTCGGCGACGCGAAGCGAAAACTTTGCCGCTGCCCAGCAAACCATCGATAGCCGTGCTGCCCTTCGTTAATGTCAGCAACGATCCCGAGCAGGAATCCTTCGCGGACGGGTTGACCGAAGACCTGATCACCGACCTGTCGAGGGTCTCCGGCCTGTTCGTCATCGCACGCAACTCGGCCTTTGCCTACAAAGGAAAGGCGATGGACGTGCGCGGGATCGCACAGGAGCTTGGCGTGCGCTACCTGCTGGAGGGAAGCGCAAGACGTGCCGCCGGGCACGTGCGCGTCAATGCACAGCTGGTCGACGCGGTGAGGGGCGATCACCTATGGGCGGAACGCTTCGATCGCAGCCTGGAAGATATTTTTGCCGTTCAGGACGAGGTCACCGGCAAGATCGTCGAGGCGTTACTCGGCCGGCTGCGTGCACCGTGCCGCGCAATCGGCCCCAAAATCTCGAGGCCTACGATCTCTGCGTGCGGGCGCGCAAGCTGATGGATGATTCGCCGCAGACGGCGCAGGAAGCGCATCTGATGCTGACCCGCGCGGTTTCACTCGATCCGGAATATGCCGAGGCCTATCGCTGGCTTGCCATGAACCACTGGATGGGATGGGTGCATTCCGGCGGACCAACCGACGCATCCCGTAGCGCTGGTTTGGAACTGGCGCGCAAAGCCGTGGCGATCGACCCCAACGATGCCGGCTGCCGCTGGGTTTTGGCTTACCTGCTTGCCTACGAGCGCAGCTTCGCCGAGGCGGATGCGGAATTCGCCAAGGCGATCGAGCTCGACCCGAACGAGGCCGATGCCTGGGCGGCATTGTCCGACATCGCGGTCCTGGCCGGACGGGTCGAGGAGGGTCTTGAGCACATTCGCAAGGCGTTCCGGCTGAATCCGTTTCCGGCAAGTTGGTATTATCTCGCGCTCGGCCAGGCGCAATATGCGGCCGGCGAATACGAAGCCGCTGTCGGGACACTGCGCAGGGACGAGACTTATCGTACAAGCTCACGCCGTTTCCTGGCGGCAAGCCTTGCCCAACTGGGGCGGCTCGACGAGGCGCGCGCAGAGGTCGAACTGTTCCTCGTCGGCAACCCGCATTTCACAACCCGCCACTGGGCCACGACGGAGCCATTCCGCGACGCTGCGGCGCTTGAGCATTTCGTCGATGGCTTCCGCAAGGCCGGCCTTCCGGAGTGACGCGCGCCGGCGCCTTCGCACCGTTCGTGCAACCTACTCCTCAAAGCGACCCGAGGCGTCACGATCGCGCTCGTATCGTCTGGTGAGCGGAAACGGCGGCAACCAGGACTCGCGACGAATGATCCAGCTTTCGTAGGTTGGCATCAGCTGGTCAGGCGCATCCAGGGATCCCAGGTTCACTTCGATTTCGTCGGCGGTGCGTCCGAAAATGGACGAGCCGCAGCGGGGACAGAAAAACCGCCCGGCGTAGTCGCGTGTTTCGCCGTCGATCGTCACCGCATCCTCAGGAAAAATCGCGGAAGCGTGAAAAAGGGCGCCATGGTGCTTGCGGCAGTCAAGACAGTGACAAAGGCCGACCCGGTATGGGCGCCCCGACGCGATAATTCGAACGTTGCCGCACAGGCAACCGCCGGTGATTCGGTCCATGCTGCGTCTCCTCCAAAATCAAGCCGCCGGAATGGTTACAACGACCGGCACTGTTGTTGCAATCGCCGCGCCGGGGGCGGGGACACGTCGTTCTTCCGTGGCGATGACATTGCAGCCGCCTGTCTATGCCTTGCGCGAGCTTGCCGCCGAAAATAGGCTTTGGTTTGTTATATGGAACGAAACGGCGCGTTCCATTGTGCCGCCAACTCGGCGGCCGAGGCGATCTTGATGCCGCAGTCGGCGAGTATGCGTGCGACGGTCGCTACCGGTTCGGCGTTGGACGAGGCTATGCTGCCGTCCGGAAGGAAAAGATTGTTTTCGAACCCGACCCGGACATGACCGCCGAGCAGTGCCGCGGCCGTCACACACGCCCCTTCGTTGCGGCCGAAGGCGCAGACGCTCCAATGATCGAAGCGCGGCATGTTCGCCGCGAGGAATGGCAGGAGATCGGCAGGAACGGACGTCTGTCCCGGCGTGTAGCGGCCCAGCACGTAGAGAACCGGTATGCTTGCCCAGGGGATCAGTCCGCGTTGCTGCATATCCGAAAGCCTGACAGCCTCCTCGGGCGAATAGAGGATGATCTGCGGCGCCACACGCTCCTTATGCAGCCAGGCCATGAAGCGCGCGAAGGCGGGTTCCGATCCGGCATCTGGAACGATTTCGCGAAGCGCCAGGGAGACCGCTTGCGGCTTCACATCTTGTACGACGGCCATCTGTTGGACCGGCGAATAGATACCGAGCGCTTCGGAAGTGATCTGAATTAACAGCCGGTCACCGGCAGCACCGCGGATGGCCGCGATTGCCTGGCGGTAGGCGTCGGCGTCGAGCAGATGGTTGCCGCTTCTGTCGCGGACATGAACGTGGATCATAGCCGCACCGGCATCGGCGCATTCCGCGGCCGTCCGCGCCAGCTCGGCCGGTGTGAGCGGAATCGCCGGATGGTCGGCCTTGCTGCGACGCCCCCCGTTCGGCGCGACGGCTATGGCGATGCGGCCGAGACCAGTGGCCGGCTTCATGGAGACGGTTTTCGGGCGATAAGAGTCATATGAATCGATCTTTGACCATATTGAAACAGACGTTGCAATCGCCGGTCTGGCGAGCTAGCAATATCCATGGACCAGGGAGAGCTTGCTGGACAGATCATCAGTGCCTTCGACGGCATGTCGGCGCAGCTTCGGTCCGCCGCGCGGTATGTCCTTGATAAACCGTATGATGTCGCGCTGTTGTCCATGCGCGAGCAGGCCCGGCACGCAGGAGTGCAGCCGGCGACGATGACGCGGCTGGCCCAGCATCTCGGCCTTGATGGCTACGAGACCGTACGCGATATTTACGCCGCCGCGATCCGGGACGGCGAAATCGGTTTCGCCGGCAAGGCGGGCCTCCAGGTGGCCAGCCAAAAGCTCAAGGGCGACCACGCGCTGGCGGCCGATATTCTGGATTCGATTTCCAGCCAGCTTTCCCATCTGGCCGAAGGTAGGTCGATCGACCGTCTGGTCGAGACGGCCAGGGCGCTGAGTGCGGCAAGGCGCGTCTATTGCCTCGGCCTGCGCTCAAGCCACGCAGTCGCCTGGCATCTGCATTACATCCTGTCGCTGATCGGCGAGAAGTCGGTGCTGCTGCACGGCATCGGCGGAACCGATGGCGACGCTCTGGCCCATGCGACCAAGGACGACGTGCTGATCGCCGCCAGCGTCCTGCCCTACACGCGCTTCACCATCGAGCTTGTCGAGTACGCTGCCGGCCGCGGCGTACCGGTCATTGCGATCACCGACAGCGGGGTAGCGCCCTTGGCGCTGCTTGGCGATCACCTAGTCGTCGTGCCGACCGGCAGCCCGTCCTTTTTCCACACCATGACGCCAGCTTTCATCGTTGCTGAGATCCTCGGTGCTCTTGTCGCAGGGCAGGCAGGCGAGGGCGCTGTTGAGTCCCTGCGACGTTTCGATGAGCAGGGCGCCGCTCTCAAGACCCATCTGAACCAACGTCCGCCGAAGAAAATGCCCATGAGGGACCGTCGATGACACACATTCTTCATCGAACCATCCACTCGATGCTGCCGGTCGCCATTCGCGGCCAAGGCATCGAACTGTTCGATGCCGAGGGCAAGTCCTATTTCGACGCGTCGGGCGGCGCGGCCGTGTCCTGTCTCGGCCACGGCCATCCCGACGTGATCGCTGCACTGCACACCCAGCTTGACCGCATCGCCTACGCCCACACCAGCTTCTTCACCACCGAGGTGGCGGAGCGCTTGGCGGATCGGCTGGTCGAGGACGCGCCGAAAGGCTTGGACCACGTCTATCTAATCAGCGGCGGCTCGGAGGCGGTCGAGGCCGCGCTCAAGATGGCCAGGCAATATTTTGTCGAGAAAGGCGAGCCGCAACGGCGCCATCTCATCGCACGCCGGCAGAGCTATCACGGCAATACGCTCGGCGCTCTCGCCACCGGCGGCAACGAGTGGCGGCGCGCCCAGTTCAGGCCGTTGCTGATCGAGACCCACCATATCGACCCCTGTTACGCCTATCGCTATCAAAAGCATGGCGAAAGCGACGAAGCCTATGCGGCGCGCGCCGCCCAGCAGCTCGAAGACAAGATCCTCGAACTCGGCGCGGACGAGGTCATCGCCTTCGTCGCCGAGCCGGTGGTGGGTGCCACGCTCGGCGCGGTGCCGCCGGTCGCGGACTACTTCAAGCACATTCGCGCGATTTGCGACAGCTACGGCGTGCTGCTCATTCTCGACGAGGTGATGTGCGGCATGGGCCGTACCGGCACGCTGCATGCGTGCGAGCAGGACGGCATCGCTCCCGACCTGCTGACCATCGCCAAGGGACTCGGCGGTGGCTACCAGCCGATTGGCGCGGTGCTGCTCGGCCGGCATATCTTCGACGCCTTTGCCCAAGGCTCGGGCTTCTTCCAGCATGGGCATACCTATATGGGCCATCCAATGGCGGCGGCGGCCGGCCTTGCCGTGCAGGAGGTCATCCGGCGTGACGGTCTGCTCGACAACGTCAGCGCAATGGGCGCGCAGCTGGACGAACGCCTGCACCAACGCTTCGATAACCACCATAACGTCGGCGACATTCGCGGGCGGGGTCTATTTAGGGGAATCGAGCTGGTGGTTGATCGCGCCAGCAAGGAACCATTCGACCAGAGGCTTGAACTCAACGCCCGCATCAAGCGCGAAGCAATGGCCCGCGGCCTAATGATTTATCCGATGGCCGGGACGATTGACGGCGTGCGGGGCGTTCATGTGCTTGTGGCGCCGCCTTTCATTATTTCCAAACAGGATATCGATCGGATCGTCGAACGGCTCGGTGAGGCCATCGACGCTGCGATCGCTTCAGCGGCCTGACCCGCACGACGCGGACCGCCTCAACCCAGTTCCAACGCGTCATCGGCGACGGGGCCGGGACAACCACCAGAGAGGTAGCAACCATGTTTAATTCAATGAAAACCCTGATCGGCGCGGCGGCCTGCATGCTGCTGGCGCTGCCATCCGTCGCTGCCGAGCAGCACTTCGTCACGGTCGGCACCGGCGGGGTCACCGGCGTCTACTACGCTGTTGGCGGCGCCATTTGCCGACTGATGAACAAGGACCGGCAGAAAACCGGCATCCGATGCTCGACGGAGTCGACCGGCGGTTCGGTCTTCAACGTCAACTCCATCCAGACCGGCGACCTCGATTTCGGCTTGACCCAATCGGACGTCCAGTACCAGGCCTATGAGGGGACCGGAAATTTCGACGGCAAGTCGTTCAAGGATCTGCGCGCCGTGTTCTCCGTCCATCCCGAGCCGTTTACCGTGCTAGCGCGGCCGGACGCCGGCGTCACCAAATTCGAGGATTTCAAAGGCAAACGCTTCAACGTCGGCAATCCCGGGTCAGGCACCCGCTCGTCCATGGAGGAGTTGCTCAAGCAGATGGGCTGGACGCTCGGCGATTTCTCGCTTGCCGCGGAGCTGAAGGCGGACGAGCAGGGCAGCGCGCTGTGCGACAACAAGATCGACGGTTTCTTCTACGGCGTCGGTCATCCTTCCGCCGCGATCCAGGATCCGACCACGGCCTGTGGCGCCAAACTCATCCCGCTGACCGGTCCGGCAGTGGACGCGCTGTTGGCAGCTCATCCGTACTATTCAGTCGCCACCATCAAGGGCGGCATGTACGCCAACAATCCGGACGACGTGACGACATTCGGCGTCCGCGCGACAGTGGTGACGAATGCCAGCACGCCCGATGAGGTGGTCTACGAACTGGTGAAGTCGGTCTTCGAAAATTTCGACGACTTCAAGAAACTGCATCCGGCTTTCGCCAATCTCGATCCCAAGGAGATGATCAAGACCGGTCTGTCGGCGCCAATGCATCCGGGCGCGGAGCGCTATTACAAGGAGAAGGGCTGGCTCTGAGGCCTTCAATGCGAGGCGCCACAGGCGCCTCGCATCGCAAATAATTGTGGGGAACGATGACAGATCAAAGCCAGCGGGCGGCAGGGCCTGACCAACCCGTTATCGGCATTGACAAGCTTAGCGAGATCGTCGCCGAAGCCGACACCGGTGGGCGCAAGCCGACCGGCCGCACCGCGAAGCTGATCCTCGGCGTATCGCTGGCATGGTCGCTGTTCCAGCTCTGGTATGCCTCGCCCCTTCCGTTCATGCTCAATTTTGGTGTCGTCAGCGACGGCATCGCCCGCTCCATCCATCTGGCCTTCGCCCTGTTTCTGGCGATGCTGACGTTTCCGGCCTTCAAGACCTCGTCGCGCAGCCGGGTGCCGCTGCCCGACTGGGTGCTAGGCATCGCCGGGGCGGCGTCCGCCCTCTATCTGTTGGTCTTTTACAGCGATATCGCCCATCGGCCGGGCCTTCCTACTACGGCTGACCTGGTCGTCTCGATCGCCGGCGTCCTCATCCTGCTCGAGGCCGCCCGTCGCGCCGTCGGGCCTGCTATCACCGTCATCGCGGCGATCATGCTGATCTATATCTTCGCCGGGCCTCACCTACCTGGCCTGCTCGGCCACAAGGGCGCGACGTTATCGCGCGCAGCCTCGCAGATGTGGCTGACGTCGGAGGGGGTCTTCGGTGTTGCCCTCGGTGTGTCCACCAACGTCGTCTTCATGTTCGTTCTGTTCGGAACATTGCTGGAGCGCGCCGGCGCCGGCGGCTTTTTCATCCAGCTTGCCTTCTCGCTGCTCGGCAAATACCGCGGCGGTCCGGCCAAGGCCGGTGTCGTGGCTTCCGGCCTGACCGGCATGATTTCCGGGTCGTCGATCGCCAATGTCGTGACCACCGGAACCTTCACCATCCCGCTGATGCGCCGGGTCGGATATTCTGCGGTGAAGGCGGGCGCCATCGAATGCGCGGCCGGCGTCAATGGTCAGCTGATGCCTCCGGTGATGGGCGCCGCCGCGTTCTTGATCGCGGAATATGTCGGCATCTCCTATGCCGAGGTGGTCAAGCACGCCTTCTATCCGGCGCTGCTGACCTACGGCTCGCTGTTCTACATCGTCGATATCGAGGCGATGAAGACGGGGATGAAGGGCCTGCCGTCACGCAGCACGCACTCCGCATTTCAGGGCGCGCTGCGCGGGCTGATGGGCGTATGCGGTTTCATCATCCTCGCAGGGCTTGTCTATTACGGCATTGGCTGGACGAAGATCGTTTTGGGCGCGGCCGCGACCTGGATGATCACTGCCGCGCTGATCGCCGTTTACATCGGCCTTGTCGCCTACCGGGCGCGTTATCCCGACCTGCCGCTGGAGGATCTGGAGGGCGAGATCGTCAGGATTCCCCACTTCGGCGAGACGGCGCGCACCGGCCTGCATTTTCTGCTGCCTGTGATCCTGCTGATCTGGTGCCTGATGGTGGAGGAGTTGTCGCCCGGCCTGTCGGCATTCTGGGGCGCTGTCGCCCTTATGGCGCTGATCGTCACGCAGCGGCCGCTCACCGCCTTTTTCCGCAAGGACCGCGCGCTGGCGCAGCATTGGCTTCACGGTTTCGACGATCTGGTCGGTGGGCTGTCCGCCGCCGCACGCAACATGACGACGGTCGGCATCGCCACTGCGACGGCCGGCATCATCGTCGGCACGGTTCTGCTCACGGGCATCGGGCTGGTAATGACCGAGCTGGTCGAATTCATCTCGGGCGGCAGCTTCATCGTCATGCTTTTGTTCACCGCGGTGATCTGCATCATTCTCGGCATGGGCATGCCGACCACCGCAAGCTATGTCGTCGTCGCCACCTTGATGGCGCCGGTCATCGTCGATTTGGCGGCGCAGAACGATCTCGCTGTGCCGCTGGTCGCCGTCCATATGTTCGTTTTCTATTTCGGGCTGATGGCGGACGTGACGCCGCCAGTGGGCCTGGCGGCTTATGCTGCTGCGGCAATTTCCGGCGCCGACCCGGTGAAGACCGGAATTCAGGGTTTCAAATACGAGATCCGTACCGGTCTCTTGCCGTTCATCTTCATCTTCAACACCGGGCTGCTGATGATCGATCTCGAAGGTCCGTTCGACTTCGTCGCGATGGTCGTGACATCGACACTGGCCATGGTCTCGTTTGTTGCAGCGACGCAGAATTGGATGCTCGTGCGCAACCGCTGGTACGAGACGATTGCGTTGCTTGTGGCCTGTTTCATTTTGTTCAGGCCGGGATTATTGCTCGATCAGGTGAGCGAACCGTATCGGGCAGTACCTGCCTCCCAACTCAGCCGTATCGTCGACGAGACAGCCGAGGGGGGCGCAGTTCGCTTGCGCCTGACGACACTGAACCTCAACGGCGATGAGATATCGAAGCTGGTACGTCTACAACTCGGGCCTGCAAATTCATCGGCAGAACGCCTGAAGGCCGCGGGCCTGGACGTCAGTGCGCTTGGCGATAGCATGACGATCGGCGTGGTGCGGCTGGGCAGCCAGGCGGCCAAATTCGGCCTGCAGCCCGGCGACGAAATCAACCAGGTGCTAGTCCCTGCGGAACGGACGTCGCGCTATTGGTTCGCCATTCCGGCTCTGCTGTTGCTCGGTCTCGTCGTCTGGGGCCAGAAGCGGCGAAGGCGGGCGGTTGGTCTGTAAACGTCTTGTGAGCGGAAGCGTCTTGGCCAGCATGTCGGTAACCAGAGAACCAAACGACGCCCCGGAGCCGGCTAACGCGGAAATGCGCATGGCGACGCGCGACCGCCCCTTCGAACCCGTCGACTACGGGCTTTACGCGCTGACGGTCATTGCCTGGAGCGCATCGTGGTTCGCGATCGAGCTTCAGGTCGGCAGCGGCGTGTCGAACGAGGTCAATCTGGTTTGGCGCTTCGCCATCGCCACGCTGCTGATGTTTGCCTGGGCAGGTTTTTCCGGCCGGCGGCTCCGCTTTTCGATCACCGATCATCTGCGCTTTGCAGTGCTCGGCATCCTCATCTTCTCGTCGAACTTCCTGTTTTTCTATTACGGCGCCGGCTATCTCGTCAGCGGCTTGCTCTCGGTCGTCTTCTCGCTCGCCTCGGTAATCAACATGCTGCTCGGTGCCTTGGTCATCGGCGAGCGCCCGGCGCCGCGCATTCTCGCCGGCGGCCTCATCGGCTTCGCTGGCATAGCGCTGATGTTCTTTCCCGAAATCGCCGCCAACGGGCTTTCCGGCGGCACGTTGGTGGGCCTTCTTCTGTGCCTCTGCGGCACGCTGAGCTTCTGCGTCGGCAATCTCGTCTCCGTCGCAAACCAGCGCCGCGGCCTGCCGCTCGTTTCAACGAGCGCCTGGGGCATGCTTTATGGCACTCTGTGGTCGACGTTCCTGGCCTTGCTGCTTGGTGAGCCGTTCGTGTTCGCGACGACCGCCTCTTTTATCGGCTCGCTGGTCTTCCTCGCCGTCATATCGACCGTCGTGGCTTTCGCTGCCTACCTGACGCTGCTCGGACGCATTGGCGGCGCCCGCGCCGGCTATGCGACCGTCATATTTCCCGTCTTTGCGCTTTTGATCTCCACGGCGCTGGAAGGCTATGCCTGGACCGCTTACGCGATCGCCGGGCTCGTCCTCGTCGCCGCCGGGAACGTCCTGGTCATTCGCGGGGGACGGCGCTGACGCATGGAATGCTTGCGCAATGCCGCCGAGTTCCGGTTGTGCGGGCCGCGGTTCTATCGAGCTTGACTCTCCGCATCCTCTGTCTAAGCTGCGGTCAATGGGTCAGACCAATGTACCAGGGTTGGCCCGGGAGGGAACTAAACGCGCATGCCGATCCAGGCCGTTGAACCTCGCCGGCTATACCGACAGGTCGCCGATCAGCTCAGGCAGCTGATCGATGCCGGCGAGTTTTCCGTCGGCGACCGTCTGCCGACCGAGCGGGATCTGGCCGACCAGCTCGGAATTTCCCGCCCGACGGTCCGTGAAGCGTTGATAGCGTTGGAGGTCGAAGGCCGCATACGCATCCGAGTCGGCTCGGGTATCTACGTCACCGATCCGCCGAGCGCCGCCGCCTCCGAACCCGAAGTCGAGGAAGGCCCGTTCGAGCTGTTGCGCGCGCGCGAATTCGTCGAAGGCGCGATCGCCGCCGAAGCGGCCCTCCATGTCCGGCCTGCAGATATCGAACGGCTCGACGACGTGCTGCGCCGGATGGAGGCCATGCGTCACCCCAACAAGATGACCATTGCGCTCGACCGGGAATTCCACACCGCTGTCGCCGGCATTCTCGAGAACGCGGTGCTGGTGCGCTTCATCGGCGAGCTTTTCGACCAGCGCATGAACCCGTACTTCGAACGCCTGTCGATCTATTTCGAGACCAGCGATTCCTGGCAGGTCGCGGCAAAGGAACATCGTGCCGTGCGCGATGCAATTGCCGCGCGCGACCCCGAGCGGGCCAAGGCCGCCATGCAGCAGCATCTGCGCCAGTCGCAAATCAGATTCTCACGCAATTTCGATGAGAGAGCCGCAGCCAAGGAGGTTGCGGAATAGCAGTTGGCCGGGGGGAGATCCGGCCGTCAAGTTCAACCAGGGAGGAATTAGATGCTGAGAAAATACGCAGTTCTGCTCGGTGCGATCGCCGCAATTGCCATACCCATGGCGTCGGCCTCGGCGGAAACGGTCCTGAAATGGGCACATGTCTACGAGACGACGGAGCCCTTCCACACCGAATCCGTGTGGGCTGCCGACGAGATCAAGAAGCGCACCCAGGGCCGCTACGCCATCGACGTCTATCCGGCCTCGCAGCTTGGCAAGGAAGCAGACATCAACCAGGGCCTGATGCTCGGCACCGTCGATATCATCATTTCCGGATCGAGCTTCGCGGCGCGCGAATATCCACCCATCGGCGTCACCTATTTCCCATACACTTTCCGCGATGCCGACCATCTGCTGAAATACACCAAAAGCGACGTCTACAAGGCCCTGACCAAGGGCTATGAGGACAAGACCGGCAATCATATCGCCGCCACCACCTATTACGGCACGCGGCAGACCACCTCGAACCGGCCGATCGCCAAGTGCTCCGACATGCAGGGCCTGAAGATGCGCGTTCCCGACGTGCCGGCCTATCTGGCCATGCCGCGTGCCTGCGGCGCCAACACGGCGCCGATTGCCTTCGCCGAGGTCTATCTGGCCCTGCAGAACGGCACCGTGGAGGCCCAGGAGAACCCGCTGACCACCATCGAGGCGAAGAAATTCTACGAGGTGCAGAAGAACATCGTGCTCACTGGCCATATAGTCGATCATCTCAACACCATCATATCGGCGTCGCGCTGGGCCTCGCTTTCCGATGAGGACAAGAAGATCTTCACCGAGGTGATGCAGGAGGCTGCCGCCCGCGCCACGGCAAAGATCGTCGCCCGCGAAAAGGAACTGGTGCAGGTATTCAAGGACCGCGGCATCAGCGTAACCGATGTCGACCGTGCCGACTTCGAGAAGAATGTGCTGGAGAAGGTCACCTTCGAGGAGTTCGGCTACAACAAGGCCGATTGGGAAGCGATCCGCGCTATCAAGTAGAGCATCGGAAACCCGATGCTCAATCAAGAGGATAGGGCGGCAATCGGAATCGCCGCTTTAACCTGCCCATCCGTCCGGCTTCAAATTGCGCCGGACGGCCTTTTCAATCCTTGACGACCCACCAGCTTCGGGAGCCCGCGCCGATGGCCGAGGAACACCACACCGAGATCACCGTCGAAGAGATCGCGCACGCCTTCGAGGAGGTGCCGGTACACGTCGACCTGTCGGACCACGGCATCGAGGACTGGATCACGCTTGCCGTTTTCTGGGGCATGGTCGTGTGTGTCTTCCTGCAGTTCTTCACCCGCTATGCGCTGAACAACAGCCTTGCCTGGACCGAGGAGATCGCCATCAACGCGCTCGTCGTCGTCGTTTTTCTGGGTGCCGCCATGTGCGTGCGCCTTTCGCGCCATATCCATGTCGACGTGCTTTACCACTATCTGCCGGAGCGCGTCGGCCGCTGGCTGGCGCTCGCCGTCGATGTTATCCGCATCGCATTCTTCGCCTACGGATCTTGGCTGATGTGGCGCTACGTCACGATCGTGGCGCATGAGCGCATGGTCACCGTCAACCTGCCGCGGCGCTGGTTCTTCTACGCCGTACTGGCCGGGTTCGTGCTGATGCTTCTGCGCTCGATCCAGGTCTTCATCGGCAATTACAGGCGCGGCTATTCGGTGCTCGAGCGTCCTGGTGCGTTCGAGACGGCGGGGGTCTGAGCGATGCTGCTTCTGGTAGGGGGCTTTCTTGTCCTGATGCTCATCGGCGTGCCGGTCGCCGTTTCGATGGCGGCCGCGTCGATCCTTTACCTCGTCATCTACGGCGTCGCGCCCGATATCATCGCGGCCCAGCGCATGATCGCCGGGGTGGAGAGCTTTCCGCTGCTCGCCGTTCCGTTCTTCATCCTGGCCGGCAACCTCATGAACATCGCCGGCGTCACCGGGCGCATCTATTCCTTCGCCCTTGCCCTGGTCGGCTGGATGAAAGGCGGCCTGGCGCAGGTCAACATCATCGGATCGGTGATCTTTTCCGGCATGTCGGGCACCGCGCTCGCCGACGCTGCCGGCATTGGCACCATCGAGATCAAGGCGATGAAGGACCACGGCTATCCGATAGACGCCGCGGTCGGGGTTACCGCCGCTTCAGCCACGCTCGGACCGATCTTCCCGCCTTCGCTGCCCTTCGTCATCTACGGCATGATGGCCAATGTCTCTATTGGCGCGCTGTTCATGGCCGGCATCCTGCCCGGCGTGGTCATGACCGTGCTGATGATGATCACGGTCGCCATCTTCGCCTACAGGCGCGGCTGGGGCTCCGACACATCCTTCGAGCTTCGGCGGCTGGCCGAAGCGGCGGGCGAGGTGCTGGTGGTGGCTGCCTTTCCGATTGGCTGCTATGTGCTGGTGCAGCTTGGCCTGTCGATCAATATCGCGGTCGGCATAGCGCTGCTGGTGCTGATCGTGGCGGACTGGTATTTCGATTTCTCTGCGGTCATGGCGCTGATGACGCCGGTCATCCTGATCGGTGGCATGACGATGGGCTGGTTCACGCCGACCGAAGCGGCGATGGCGGCTGTGATCTGGTCGCTTTTCCTCGGGCTGGTGCGCTACCGCACGATGACGCTGCGTTTGCTTGCCAAGGCCAGCTTCGACACGATCGAAACGACCGCCTCGGTGCTGTTCATCGTTACCGCCGCATCGATCTTCGCCTGGCTGCTCACCGTCAGCCAGGCAGCACAGCTGTTTTCGAACTTCATCTTCGCGCTCACCGAAAACAAGTGGGTCTTCCTGATCCTGGTCAACATCCTGATGCTGGTGGTCGGCTGCTTCCTCGATACGATCGCCGCGATCACGATTCTGGTGCCGATCCTGCTGCCGGTCGCTGCCGTCTACGGCATCAACCCTGTGCATTTCGGGCTGATCATGACGCTCAATCTGATGATCGGGCTTTTGCACCCGCCGCTCGGCATGGTGCTCTTTGTGCTGTCGCGCGTCGCCAAGCTCTCGGTCGAGCGCACCACCATGGCGATCCTGCCGTGGCTGGTGCCGCTGATCGTGGCGCTGCTTCTGATCACCTTCATACCCGCCATTACGCTCTGGCTGCCGACCGAGATGGAACTGATCCGGTGAGTGGCCAGGTGATTGCCGCGACGCTGTTCGGCCCGCAGGACCTTCGCGTCGTGGAGCATCCGCTCGAACCGCTGGCACCAGGCATGGTGCGTGTGCGCTTCGGGGCAGGGGGCATCTGCGGCTCCGACCTGCATTATTTCCGCCATGCCCGTACCGGTGACTTCGTCGTCACCTCGCCGCTTGTCCTCGGCCACGAGATCTCGGGCGAAATCGTCGAGATCAACGGCGCCGCGCCCGGCCTGGGCGTCGGCGACCATGTCGCGGTCAATCCGTCGCGCTGGTGCGGGCATTGCGCGCGATGCCTGGAGGGGCGGGCCAATCTCTGCGAAAACATCTACTTCATGGGCTCGGCATCGAAGACACCGCATATGCAGGGCGGCTTCGTCAGTCTGTTCGACGCCACGCCCGCGCAATGTTTCAAGGTTCCACTTGATGTGGCCTACCAGGCGGCGGCACTTGCCGAACCACTGGCGGTGAGCCTGCACGCCGCCGCGCGGGCGGGCGACATCAGGGGCCGCAACGTCATCCTGTTCGGTGCCGGCCCCATCGGTCTCTTGACCATGCTCGCGGCCAGGCTTGCCGGCTGCGCTGAACTGACCGTCGTCGATATCGCCGCCGCGCCGCTCGCCTTCGCCCGCAGTTTGGGCGCCGACAGGACGATCGACCTTTCCGGCGGCGACGCCGAACTCCAGGCGCTTGCTGCCGGCGGTTCGCTTGATGTGGCGTTCGAGATTTCAGGCACTGCCGCCGGCCTTGCCGCGGCGATCGCCAGTGTCCGGCGCGGCGGCACGGTGGTCCAGGTCGGCAATCTTCCCGGTGGCCAGATCCCGCTGCCGGCCAATGCGGTGATGGCCAAGGAGATCGACCTCAAAGGCACATTCCGCTTCGGCACGGAGTTCGGCCGGGCGGTCGATCTCATCGTGTCGGGGGAGGTGGACGTCCTGAAGCTGATGACAGCGGAGCGCACGCTTTCTTGCGCCCCCGATGCCTTCCGACTTGCCGCCGACCGTTCACAGAGTGTCAAGGTCGTGCTGACCGCGGACTGAATCGTGGTTTTTGCCAGATCGTTAGCAGCCATAACTCATTGCGAACGGACGAAACTCAGAACGTGCTCGACGTATATGCTCCCACCCAGGTCTCCGGTTAAACTCGGGAGCAATACCCGGCAGCTTGCTGTCAAAATTGTTGGCAGCAAATCCGCTCGCGATTAAAGCCCCTTCGTCGCGAGATCTCGCTCAGTTCGGCCATTCCTCGTCCTGCCAACCGCGCGCTGCGTGGATCACCCGCAAAATTGAAATGCTTTCCCGGCCGCCCTTGGCGGTCACGGCGTAAGCGATGATGTAGGGCAGGCGACTCAAAGGCTTTTCATAGGTGCCGGATACACGGCCGGGTCGCCCGGTTGCCATTTCCCCAAGCGCGGCCCCTGCTTCCAGAATCCGGTCTGCGACCAGGCGCGCAGCGCGCGGATTATCCTGCGAGATATAGGCGATCTGTTCCTTGATGTCGTCCAGCGCACCGCGAGACCACTGAACGGCTCGCGTCACACCTTGCGGCCCGTGCCTGCATCAATCGCGGCATAAATTTCTGCCATGGCCTTATCATGAGACACGATGCGCCCAGCTTCGACATCAGCAAGGCCGCGCTTGATACCTTCAATGATTTCAAGCTCGCGATCGACATACGCTGCGACGGCTTCACCTGCGAGGAACGACTTGCTACGCCGGGTGTCGGTTGCGATCCGGTCGAGCTTTTCCTTTACATCGGGACTGACGCGAATTGTCATAGTGGTGCTAGCGGCCATAGCGGTGTCCTGTGTTGATCTGTGTACACCTTAGCACAGAGCGCCGCGCTGGTCCATTATCCCTTGACCGCCGAGCCGACGATCGAATCCACGAAGAAGCGCTGCAGGAAGGCGAAGAGCATCAATGGCGGCAGCACGGCGAGCGTGGCGCCGGCCATGACCAGTCCTGTATTGAGGGCGCCTCTGTTGTAGCTGAGCAGGCGGCTGAGGCTAATGACGATCGGATAATCCTCTGCATTGCCCTGCAAAACTGTCAGCGGCCACAGATAGCTGTTCCAATGATAGACGAAGGCAAACAGCGCCAGTGCCGCGATCGCGGGCGCCAGACTGAATCGAGGATGCGCAAAGTCCCTGTTTTGCGAGGCAATCGGCGCTTCACTGCGCGGGTACAAATAGAATGTGCGACCGTGCTGGCTTCCCAGCATCAGGATAGAGCATACGCCTGTAACCTTCATAGCCCGATGCCGCGCTTCTTTCCCAGGTTCCAATCCACGCCCCCCGTATCCGAGCACACGATCCCGATGACTTGATTACCCAATCGCTTTTCGAGCGACGGCGACCAGGGCACGAGCTTGAATTCGAGCCCATTGTCGATCATCGCGAGCCGGCCTGAAGCCAGCGAGAAACGCCGCCGGTAAATCCCAGCCACATGATCGCCGTTGGCAGCCTTCGTGAATGAGAGGCCCGTCTCGGCGGCGAGGCGGGCACCGAGCGATTCCACCTCATGATCGTGTAGAGTATCGATCAGATTGCGCACAAGAATGACGCGCTGTCCCTCGCGCCTGGCCAGATCGCGGCTGACAAGGTGGTCGACCCGATCTTGCAGTGCCTGTCTTAGGTCCCTGCCAAAGCCGCCGTCACCGAATTCGGCAGGCTCGCGTGCAACGAGTTGGCGATCGAGCCAAGTCGCGCCGGAAGCATGGACCTGCTGTTCGATTGAGAGGTCGGAGCGGACCGCGAGCGTGACCCGGCCACCGCCATTTGCACTCGCATCGCGGCACAACTCCACGACCGAGCCCGGGTCGGAGTCTCCGGCCGCATCAGGGTCATGGAAGCGAATGTGGTGCGTGCGTCCATCAATGCCATCGACGATGGCATAGGCCGCGCCGCGCCGTTCGTCATCAAGGCCGCGTTCGAGCAGTCGGCCGATCACGGGCGCATCAATCTTTCGGCGGCCAGCACATAGTCGGCCGTCCCTTTTTCTAGCCCATGCACAGTGAGGCTGCGGTGCATGCGCTTGATGATGTCGCCGCGTTCACCGAGGGCGCGCAAAGTGGCCTCGGCCTCTTCGACCACCATCCACTGGCCGGGACGGATCTCGTTCGCGAGGCCCAGGCTTTCCAGTTGCCGCAGCCGGCCGACTTTGAGCCCCAGGAACTCGTCGGGCCGGCGATCAGGGTGTGGCGCGAGATCAATGATACCATGACGGTCGGCGTCACGAACAAGCTGGCGATCGAGCTGCGTCCAGCGCTCAGTGTCGACCTGGTGCTCGATGGCCTGGCGGATGTCGAGGTCCGTGCGGAGCCCAAGCGTCTGGGTGAGAATGTCGCTCGCCCGATCGCGCATGCCCTGGCGGATGTAGTCGCGCGAGATGACAAGGCTCTCGCCATCGTCGGCAACGCCGCGAACGAGGATGTGAACGTGCGGATGTTCGGTGTTCCAGTGATCGACGGCTATCCAGTCGAGCCTCGTGCCGAGGTCGCGCTCCATGTCGACCATCAGGTCACAAGCGAAGTTCTTGAGGTCGCCGAGCTCCATTGCATCCTCCGGCGAAACGATGAAACGGAAGTGATGCCGATCATCCTTGCAGCGGTCGCAGAAGGCGTCATGATCTGCATCTTTGGTGTCGGGACCGAACATCCTCGCCTTCTCACCATCACGTGTAACACCTTCGCGGCGAAGATATTTGAGATGGGTGGCGAGTGGCGCAGACCCTCTGAACTGCCGTACCACACGGGTCTTGACGACGGCGCCGCGTGAGCTGTCAGAGATGAGGCGACTGGCGCGGATGCTCGCTGACCGGCCGCGGCCAAACGTTGAAGCTCGCGGGGAGGTGATCCGACCCTCGCGTGTAAGGTGCCCGCCGGCGCGCTGTGTGGCCGCAAGAGCCTGGAAGATGAAGGGTCGTGCGCGCTGGCCGGCGCGGGAGCGGATGCGACCGGGGCGGACGCGAAAGCTATCGTCACGCTTCATGCTAGACGGCCACGAGGTGCGGTTTCCATTGAAAGACTGAAAAATTGGGAATAGCGCACATCGCTGATTGTGCCAGCACATTGCGAAATGAGACGAAAATCGTAAGGAAAACAATCGGCCGAACCGAGCCGCACCTCGCGGCCCTTTATCCTGCCAATCTCTCTGTTCTCATCCACAGCCAACCCTTCCGCCGCAATTTCCGCGACGGAACAGGCCGGAATGCAATTGAGGAGGAACGTGGCGATCATCGCGATATGGCTAAAGAGGGTTGAGCGAATAGGCCGGAAACAGCGTGGTTCGATTGGAAATCGGTTTCACCCGGCCGTGGCTCGATCGCGGTCAGGTCCGCAACAGGATTGCCCATTGGCGACCGCATTGCGGACGAATGAATCGCCGCAAAGATCGTCTCGCCATAACCATTGCCATCCGATGCAGTGGCGTTCCGAATGTCATGGGGATGCGCAAAGATCGTTGGACGGAGAGAGCTGGCTCTGCCCCTTCCTTGCCGCGCGCGCCGCGGACTGAGAACTGCACCATCGAGCAGCGGCGCGAGTTTCCTGACGTAGTCGACCGTCTCGCGTGGCAGCGGACGGCCGGTTAAGAGATGTTCCGTGTACCGACCAGGACCGGCATTGTAAGCGGCAAGAAAGCCGCTGCGCCCGAAGCTGTCGAGCATTTCGCGAAGATATGCTGCACCTGCAAGAATGTTGTCACGCGGTTGATAGGGATCGTCACCGAGACGGTATTTGATGCGCAGTTCTTCCCACGTCGCCGGCATGATCTGCATCAAGCCCATTGCGCCCTTGCTTGAAAGCGCACGAACATCGCCGACGCTCTCAACATGCATGACGCCGCGCAGCAACCGCTCTGGAATGGCGAAGCGTTTTGACGCTTCCCGGATATGCTGCGACCACGGGCCAGCCGACAAGATCGTCGACTCGGAGTGCGCCGGCCGTTCACCAGCAGAGGAAGCCGCTGCACCAGTTTCGGGCGCCACGAAGCCGAGCATGACACATGCGGCAAACGTCGTCATGCCTCTGTGGGCTGCATCCCGCAGACCGCAGAACCGATGCGCTGCCAGCCTGCGACGGTGTTCGCTTCCGTTAAGGGCAGGGGCTTGCCAATCGAACCGGCTTTGCCAAAACTGTGATGAAATCGGCGTCCGCAGCCACAAGCAAGTGTCCGGCCCCCTCTGGGCTGCCTCGCGGGCGGTCAGATCGAAGGGTTTGACCGGCGCGCAATGGATCAAAAGGGTTGGCGAGAAAGATTCGTCGAAGGGCTCCAGAAGCATCTGTTCAGCCTCGCCCGTCGCGCTTCGATGATCGGTTCCAGTGCAGGCTCCAGACGTTGTTCTCTGCATCGGACCGGAACAGCTTGGCGCGGATCGGCTGCGTAAAGGACGGGTCGTCAATTGAGACGGAGAGGTAATCCCCAGCCTTGTCTCCAGCGCGGTCCCAAGCCGCACCGACCGCCATCCCTTCGCAATAGATCAGATGGTCGGGCGCGTTTTCGGTTTTGGATTTCTCGGCAGGCAGGATGGCAATCTTCGCCTCGATTGTTAGCGTGGAGAGATTGCCGAAGAAGCCGTCATCGTTGCGCGTGAAGGTTCCGATCTGGGTCATTGCAGTGCTCCTTTCTGAGTGTTAGTGCGCGTCGAGCCAAGCCGTCACGGCTCGCTAGCGAGGGGATCGTTGGTGATATCCAGCACCGGAGTGGTGCGCTCCGTGGTCCAGACGGGAACCGCGCGGCCAACTATCGATGAGAGCGGGAGCGGGCCGAAATAGCGGCTGTCAAAACTGTCGGCTGCACCCAGGTTCATAAGGAAGACGTCGGCCTCTGCAATGTCGCGGCAGCCCTGCCAGATGGGCAGGGGTCGACCGCGACTGTCACGCTCGCGCGCATGTCCATACGTCTTGCCGTTGACGATGATGGTTGTGCCTTGGCGACAGACGGTTGCGCCCCCGAGTGCCAAAATACGCTTCAGGAGCGGCACATTTTTCGGCAGATACCCGCGTCTTGCCATGAAGGCCGCCAAGGGCTCGGGCGGCATGATGACGGCGATATTGGCAATACCGATTTTGTCGGCCGGCTGGACGCGATAGAGCCCGACGGGGATGCTCCCCGATGCGTTCCAGATGGATATCGGCGGATGGCTAATCCATGCCGGCGCCGCGGCGAGCACTGCGCCGCCAACCATGGTGGCGATGATCTTTGTGCGCTTGCTCATGACTCGATCCCGGGGCGCAGCAGGCAAGCTTTAAGACGCTTGCCCGTGTATGGACTCGGCTGCTCGCGTGCGGCTATCCGGCTGTGGACGTGCCGCCGTTTACGCGGCGACATGAAGGTCAGGGTTTGCTGCTGTTTCGCCGCTACCAGGCGGCGCGGTTGCAATCTCCTGGCTTGCGCGTGGATGTTTTGCGACACAGCCCAGACCAGGATGGCAGCGTTCCAAATCGTTGCCATGCCGTGCACACTTGCCGCCTCAACGCAGGTCGCGCGCATGAGAGTGGATCGGTGTCAGGCGGCGGGATTTCACCAATAAGACGAGCTGCCGCGCCACGACGTCCTCCGTGCCGCGTGGAGGGAAGCCGGATGAGGGGACATGAGGCAGCGCAAATTGCTGCTGAACGGTCTCGCGATACTGCATTTTCGGTGCGCCACAGATCAGGAGCTGCGGTCGCGTCTGCCGACATAGGCGGGCGCGCGGGCTGCATGGGGTTTTGCCGGCGGAACATAGGTCGCGTTGACATCGCTGGTGGAGGTGCGTGCCCCCAGCTCTATCCAGGCGTGCAGGTCGTTGATGTCGTAGAGAACGCGCCCGCCGACCTTTCGGTATTTTGGGCCGGTGCCGTAGGTCCGGTGCTTTTCGAGTGTGCGGGCGCAGAGCCCGACGATGGGTGCTGCCTCCTTCGTGCGCAAATACTTTTGGGGCGCGTCCGCGGGACCCTTCGACATCGCTCGATCTCCATTCGGTTCTGCTGTCGTCCTGGCCTGCCGGGACGCGCGAAGTGGACCATGATCGAAATCAGGAAAGGCGAGGGAGGGCAAAGATTGGGGGGCGCGTTTTTGCTACCCCGAAGAAGGACTTCGGCGGCCGGACTTTTCGCTACGGTTGTGGGGGTAGAAGAGAAGATCGCGATAGCCGCCGGCGACTAAAAAAGCTGCACGGCGTAAGATAGCTCGGACCTTGTGGCGGAGATGATGATCACGCCAATCTCGCGGCACAATCGGCTCCTGCGAAAACAGCACCTCCGCGAGCTGACGATAGGTTGCACCCGTGCGGTGACCATCATGTGCGCGTAAATTGAGGATATGCCTGGTCTTGGTCTGTTGCGGCAGCGCGCCGTAAGATGGACTGGCTGCCCGGCCGTTCAGTGCGCGCCAGAACCGGCGCGCTGCATCGAGCCGCGTCTCGAATGCAGCGTCGAGCGGCAGAAGGATAGCGTTGAATTCACCGGCGCGGTCGTCAGCGACGAGATGACTTTTCCCAATTAAGGTAGACCAAATAATGTGAAGGCCTTCGTCCTGCGGCCAAACGCTGGCTCCGGCAAGGCTGGAAGGTCGAACTGTTTGATGGGATGCAGATACCCGCATGACCCGGAGCACGCGCGGCGAGGCCTGTTCTGTCCAGATGATATTGTCAGCTTTCGGAAGTCCGGCACCGGCAGTTTTGAAATCGCGCGCCCCAACGGGCGGCGAGATCGGGCTGACCGGCAGGTTCTCCAGAACCAGCGAATTGCGATGCAAGCTGGCTGCACTCTGCCACGAATTCGTCATTCCGGATCAGATACTCGGCAGCGAACTCCGTAGCCTGGTAGCTGCACATGTGTGAATACGCCGCCGGATCGGTCCAATCGCCTTGCACTGTTCCTGTCCTCTCCGCGTACCCGGATGTGAGGCGTCGGCGTCAACATTCAGGGGCATAAGGAAGTTGGATAGTTTGAGAGTCGGCAAACCATTATGCCGATTCAGCAAAATGGAGCGCCGGCCGCGTCAGTGCGGAGCGCCGCCAGCGAGAAGATATCGGTAGCCGCTGGTCGTCATCCATCGCGCGCGGGCAAGATGGGTCTCCCAGGACCGGAACGCTCGTTCCGGCTCCTGCTCCGGGTCTATATGCAAGACGATCCTGGCCACCTCTCGCCAATCGGCATCTTCCGCTGCCGCGTCAAGCAGGCGAATGTAGGTGAGCAGACGCTCCTCGTCATAGCCGGTCAGGACCGGGGCATCCGGCGCAATGTCGGCGACATCAGGATCGAGCAGCGGTTTAAGCATTGTATTTGACCGTTCATATTTCGATCGCGATCTCGAAGGAGCCGTCCTTTAGATCGAGCACCAATCATAGCGAATAGGAACGATCATTCCTAGAACGATAGTTCCCTTTCTGGTCCCTAATCCGTCATGAATCTCAAGGAGATCATGGCGGCCAACATGCGTCGTCTGCGCCATGACCAGAACGTGACGCAGGAGGAACTGGCCGCCCGCTCTGGACTGAGCATGCGTTACGTCGGATCGATCGAGCGCGCTCGGGTCTCGGCCAGCATCAGTGTTCTTGGGAGGATCGCAACTGCGCTGAATGTGGACCCATGCGAGTTGATCAGAAAATCGGCACCGTGAGTTGACGCGGGAAACACCGCCAATTTTCGATGATCGGCGAGGCAACATGCAGGAATGAAGTCTCCAGTCGCGAACACGACAGGTAGTCGCCCCAAGTCCGACGGAGCTCGTTGCGCAGCGACTGCGCTCACCTTGTCGTGAAAAGGAGGACGGCCCCGCCCTGTTCGTCCGGGCGGAGCCTTGGTCGGGGCCTTACTCCGCGTTGCGGCGGCCGTTGGGGCGCGACCAGATGAGGCTGTAGCCTTCGCCTTCCTCATCGTTGAAGAGGTTCGCGTAGATCGGAGCAGTGAAGCTCGGATCGTCCAGCTTCACGCCGAGATAGTCGCGGCCGTCATTGGAGCGCTTGGACCATGCGGCGCCGATCTCGACCCGCCCGACGAAGACACGGTGGCTGGGGGCGCTGTCGCCAGAGCGGTTGGTCTCGGGCACGACGCGGACGTTCTTGGTCTGGAGCGAGAGGGTGACGATTTCGCCGGTGAACTCGTTGTTGCCGGTCCTCTTGAAGGTTCCGATTATCGCCATGAGTTTTCTCCTTGAACTCTGTTTCGAGCCCGCACCATTGCGGCCTCGATGGCGATCCGCGGGCCGGAGGCGATCGACGCCGCATCGCTTGCGACCGCAGCGCCAGCGGAGGATGGCAGCCAAGCGACTTTGTTGTTTGGCGAGGAATGACGGCGCAGCCGGCAGGGGAAGAAAGTCGATCGGCGCCATTGCGGCTTAGGCGATCGAGGCGCAGCCGACCTTCGGCCAGATCAGCCCATTAAAGAGGCCGTTTGGAGCGGCCCACCAGATAGAGACATCAACGGAGAACCTGGCGATACCGTCGCTGGCGAAATCCCGGCTACGACGATCACCGGCCTCGATGCTCCTCTGTACAGGCATCGCGAAGTCGCAGGCTGTTGTCGGCACCGCGCTTAAGGCACGCACGTGATGGTTCAAGTCACGGCTGACGTGCATCACCGGATATCCGCTATCTTTGGAACGAGACGGCACGCCGTCGTGGATTCGAACTGTGCGTCGCGCGATGCCGTGCCAGCGACAACGTTAACAATGCGACGGCCGGTCAGAAAAAAACATCCTGCCCGCGCCGGTTGTTCGGTGAATTCGCCCAGATCCAGCCCCTGTTCGGTTGAACGGGCGTCGTTATTCGCAGCTGTGATGCCAGCTGCGACGCAGCTGAAACGTTGACGGCAAGCGTGACGGCGTCGCGCGCCTTTGCTAGGGCGCGGACTGAGTATCGCAAAAGACGGGCGGCGCCGGGCGGAGATCCGGCATCCCGGGCCAAGCACTCCAGCGAACTGCAAATACAGTACACGCTGCCCGACCGCGGCCGTATCGTACAATCGAAAAAAGGGTAGGGCGGGCAGCGCTTACGCGCCGCCTCCCTTGGGGCGGAAGTCGAGGACTGGGATGCCGAGCTTCTTTGCCTTGTCTGCAAGATTGTCCTGAATTCCGGTCCCGGGAAAGACGATGACGCCTATCGGCAGCGCCTCCAGCATTGCGTCATTGCGCTTGAACGGGGCGGCTTTGGCATGCTTTGTCCAATCAGGGGCAAAGCCGATTTGGGGTACCTTGCGATGGTCTGCCCAACAGGAGGCGATCTTTTCGCCACCCTTCGGCGATTTCCCGTGCATCAATACCATGTCGGGATGCCTGGCGTGGACCTGGTCGAGTTTGGCCCAGATCAGCTGGTGGTCATTGAAGTCGAGCCCAGCGGTGAAGGCGATTTTCGGGCCAGGTGGCAGAAGGACTTCCTGCGAGGCGCGTTTCTTGGCGCTGAGAAAATCGCGGCTGTCGATGAGCGCAGAGGTCATGTTGCGATGGTTGACCATCGATCCGCTGCGCGGTCGCCAACTCGATCCGGTGTGGCGCTCGTAGTGCTCCGCGGCCTGATCACGCATCAGTTCGAAGGCGCTTTGGCGTTCGATCAGCGTCTGCCCTTCGGCCGTCAGGCGTTCCAGCTCGACCGATTTCACTTCGCTGCCGTCCTGCTCACGCTGGCTGCGGCGTTGCGCCTGCTCGTTGTGATCGAGTTCGCGCTCGATCCGATCTGCGGCGCGGTGAAAGATGTTGACGGTCGACCACAGAAGATCGTCGAGATCGGGCTCGAGGCGAGTGTCTTGCAGTGCCACGATGAGGGCGTCGAAGATGTCGGCCATCGCGCCGGCGACGCAGTGGCCCTCTGGAAGCGGTCGAGGATCAGGCTCATCCACGAAGGGACGGTAGCCATAGAGCTGGAGTTCGGTGAGGACGTGGTCGATGGGTGAAGACGAGTGCTGTGGTTCGTAGTCGTCATGCTCGCTCATTGGATGCTCCGCCGGTTGGACCGCGACCCTCGCGGCCTTCATGGCGACGGAAGCCGGCGGACGGGACGGACCTGCACCCGCAGCGAAGCGAAGGGCCGGAGTGTCAGCGGAGGAGGGTGAAGGCCGGCTATTTTGCTTCGCGATGGAAAGCGCTCCCTTGGGGAGCGCGCCGGAAAATAGTCGGCCGGAGACATTGCGGGTCCGGGTCGTTTGCTGGCCGATCGCCCTCTGGAAGGCCCGCAGGCGCGGTTCTCTTCGACTTCAGGAGCATCCAAGTGATGCAAGCGACAGCGGACAGGCTGTTCGTTCCGAGTTATCCCGCCACTGCCATGAAACGGGCGATGTCCTGGGGGGCGAGCTGAACACGGACTGCTGCTCGAACGGCATCCACGCCTAGCGTACAGAGATCTTCGTTGAGGTCCCCAAGTGCCGGCGAGAGCACGACCGGCTCGATCCCGGCAGCATTCGCTCTTTCGATCAAGATGTCACGCACGCCGTTACCGGCTGGATCGGCGTCGCGCACGATGTAGAGCCGTCTCAGTGTGGGGGGGAACAGCATGGCAGCAAGATGGGCGGCCGAGAGTGCCGCTGCCATGGCCATATCGGGCAGGATGCACCGAAGCGACAAGACGGTCTCGATGCCTTCGCCGCCCGCCATGACGTCGCCCGGCGGGCCAAAGCGAACCGCGTGACCGAGAAGATCGCCCATCGCGCGCCTCGGCGTACCGACCGGTGCCTTGCCCCTGCCGGAAGGATCAAGCCATGTGCGATGTACGCCAGTCAAATGGCCGTCGAGATCGGTGACGGAAGCGATCATCGCCGGCCAGGTCTCAGTCGGCGCTTGTTCGTCGGGCCGGTAGTAGCAGCGCGGGTGAAAACGCAGACTTCCGGTCCCGTGCAAAGCGGCAATACTGCGGTTGTGCAGATACGCCTCTACGACCGTACCCGCAATCGGCTGCGACATCGCAAATAGCCGACGCGCTTTCTCCGACATTTCCGACGGCGCGGCCAGCAACTTCGACCGGATTGATGTCTGCTCTGGTTCGGGATGGGGTAGGCCGAGAAACGTTATTGCCTCATGGGCAACGTCCCTGAAGTCGCTCAAGCCGCGGCTTTCGCGGATGATATCGAGAAGATCGCCATACTCCCCGGTCGCCGCGTCAGTCCATTTGCCGGCTGCGCGCTTTCCGCTCTGCGAGCCGACGAGCCGCACGAACATCGAGCGACCCGGCGTGTTTCGGACATCGCCAACAAGCCAGTAGCGTCCCTCGCGATGTCCGCTCGAAAGATAGTGGCGACAAACCGCTTCGGCCTGTCGGCCCAGGCGGTGGGCCAGTTCGGACGCATCGTGTCGGGGCATCATGCATCCTCCCGCGCGTCGATGCGCTGATAGCGCTCCAGCAGCTTGCCCAGAATTGCGGGTTCGGGCGCCTGTGGCTCAGTGGGACTGGCCGACCCTGCGCGAATCTCGACGGCAAGGCGCTCGATGCAACCACTGGTCGTCTTGCGCACGATGAGGTGCGAGTGGGTCGTCACTTCAGCTACGAGGTCAGGTAGGTCCTCGATCCAGATGTCAGCCTTGACGCGGACCTGGGACATGGAGAACTCCACGTTCTTGAAGGCAATGTCTCGCGAGGACAGAAGGGTAATTTTCTGAGGGGTAGTCGCCATCGGGATGTACTCCGAGACGGGCAGTCGAGAGCCTCTCTCTCGACCTTCAAACTCGTCATGGAGATCCCGGCACTCCTCGTCCTCTTGTGCTTGGCAGCCAACCGAGGTTGTCGCGGGGTAGCAACTCAGTGACGGCGTTCCTGTTTACAAACGCGGCTGCAACATACAAACGTGCAGCAGTAGCGATTAAGGACCACAGCGCGGCGATGAACGACGAGCGGGGCCGGTCGCCCCATTGGAAGCATCTGCGTTCTTCATCACGCCTTCGGCGCTGTGGCGTGCGACACCGAGGGCATGCGGCTGAGTTCGAGAGCGAACAGAGCGCTTTTTGCGACGGGAAATCGATTTGGACGTGGTTGGTCATCACGGGCGGCCTGCCGCTAATCGTCGCCAGCAATGACGCTGCCAGCCAAGAAGCGAAGGAGATACTCCGCTGCCCTGCTCGCCTGAAGGCGGCGCGGCGCGCGCGGGCGTTGCGACGCAATAGGCCCTGCCGGCAGTATTGATACTGGAACGACGGTCGGATCCCTTTAGGAGTGTGTCTGGCCGGACTGGAAGCAGAGGCCAGCCATAGACTTGTTGCGCAACCACTCCGATTGACAGGTCGAAGGCGCCTCTTCGCCGCAGCACCTCCGGCGGGCGGTTTTCGCAGCCGGTTTTTTGGAGAAGAGTTCTCCGGCAGGACCATGTCCAGAACGGCGAGACAGGACGGAGTGCTCAACGAGGTCGGCGAACAGCTCGGACCTAAGAACTGCTGAGGACTTCTTATGAAAATCCCCGACCAATTCGACGAGACCACACCACTGCGCGTCGAAATCGCTGCGCGAATTGCCTTTCCCGACGGCTCGATGAGCGCAGCAGGCCTACGCAAGGAACGTGACGCCGGTCGACTTGAAACGGAGCTAATCGCCGGAAAGGAATACGTGAGCTTGATGGCAATCGCGAGGATGAGGGAACTATGCCGCGGACGTCGAAAGGGCCACGCCTGGTATGGCGTGACGAAAGCTGGAAAAAAGATGGAACGCGCCGAAACAAAGCTGGATGGTTTATCCGCGATGGATCCAGCTTCATCAGCGCTGGCGGCGGCGAAAAAGGCCGTCCAGGAACTGAAGCTGAAAAGGCGCTCGCCGCCTACATCGGAAGCAAATACCACCGAGCGCGGGGAGCCGAGGACGTCTTAATTGCCGATGTGGTCAACCTCTACCTTAAAGAGGTTGCACCGAAGCACGCGACACCAGAAGAGACGGCGGCTCGGCTGGACAAGGTCCTTGATTACTTCGGGGAAAAAACTCTCGCCGCCATCAATGGCAAACTCTGCCGCGAGTACATTGCGTCGCGCCCCACCGAAGCCGCGGCGCGCCGCCAACTCGAGGATCTTCGTGCCGCCATCAACTACTACCGCAAGGAGGGTTATACAACCGCCGCACCGGTCATCACCCTGCCAGACAAGGCCGCCGCCCGCGAACGCTGGTTGACCCGCAGTGAGGCGGCCGCACTGATCTGGGCAGCTTGGCGTATGAAGCAGACATGGAAGGGCCAAGAGAGCGGCCGGCGCACTGGGCGACATCTCGCGCGCTTCATCCTCGTCGCACTTTATACAGGAACGCGCTCGGCCGCAATCTGCGGTGCCGCCATGCGCCCAACGAAAGGGCGCGGTCATGTGGACCTAGACCGCGGTATCTTCTATCGCGGTGCCACCGGCACAAGGAAGACCAAGAAGCGCCAACCCCCTGTACCGTTGCCCGAGCGGCTGCTGGCGCACCTCCGGCGCTGGGCGCGCACTGATCTTCACATCGAGACCAAATCGGGCGGCAAAAGTGCGAACATCGGTCGCAAGATATCGCAGGATTTTGTCGTGGAATGGAATGGAAAGCCGGTGCAGTCGATAGACAAGAGCTTCAAGACGGCGCGCGAAATCGCCGGCCTAGGGCCCGACGTTACTCCGCACGTGTTCCGCCACACCGCGGCGACTTGGATGATGCAGGCCGGCACCGATATGTGGCAGGCTGCGGGCTTTCTTGGCATTACAGTGGATGTCCTGATCGAAACTTACGGCCATCATCATCCTAATTTCTTGGCAGACGCCGCCGAGAAGATCACGAAGAAGCCAGTTTTCTCCAAGTCGCCGCAAACCGTTCCGAGTATAACTCAAATCACAAGGCACAAACGCGGTGTGCTCATCCCACAGGTTTCCCACAGAAACGGCGAAAGGAAACGCGACCAGTCGTGAGCGAACGTGGCGAAGGAGCCCAGGAACAATAACGACTTGCTGGTAAATCTACATCGTTCGGGACGATGGGATCGCACGTTCAAAGCTGCCATCCGCACCCCGCTCAAAGGTCTACTCCGGCTCCCCAGGGCGCGTGCTCGCAGCCGTGGCTTGGATCGGTTTGCCGGGTCCCGAAAGCGACATTGAATGTGGGAGGATTAGAGGCAAAGATCGTGATGCCTGGCTTGACGGAGGCTTGTCTTCGAGGCCAATGAATCGCACCTGGCCAAATCTCAAAACAGCAGCAAACGGCGCACTAGCCGCAAGCCCGGCGCACCGCTTCTGAGTGAAACTATCAATCGGCAAGACCTTGGCGATGCCAACCATGTCGTTGTCCATCCCATTGCCGGGATCGGTTGCTCCGGGCCGCAAGACCACCAAAAAATTGCGATGGTCTCGTAGGGGGGACGTATCGGCGTTTCTGGCGCGGACCTCAACCAGGAGGTCGCAATCTTTTGCCATCACAAAAGCCCCATCTGAGTCGGTCAGTGGTGTATCTCTGGCCTGCTACCCCGCGACGATCAAGACGGTGCTTTCCGGCGACCAACGCAGCACGACATCCTGACCTTCCGCCAGCCTGACAGCGCCGGTGTTCTGCACAATCACCTTGAGCGTCTGGCCAGCACGCTCGACAAAGTAGGTGCTGCTATTTCCGGCGAAGATGCGCTTCGATACCTGGCCTCGCAGCAGATTCCCGTTGGCCGCATCCGGAGCCTCGGCATCGGTGAAGATGCGGATGCGTTCGGGCCGCACGGCGCAGCTTGCCTTGGCCCCAGCGGCAAGCTTGGTACCGGAGCCGACGGCAATCGCTGTGCCGTCCGGCAGCCGGATGCCGTTGCCCGTGCTGTCGCCGCGAAGGATGTTGGCGTCGCCCAGGAAGGTGGCGGCAAACTCACTCGTCGGCCGATCGTAGATCTCCTCGGGCGGGCCTTCCTGCACCAGCTTGCCATCGCGCAGAATGCCGATACGGTCGCTCATCGTCAGCGCTTCTTCCTGATCGTGGGTGACGAAGATGGTGGTGATGCCGATCTCGCGCTGGATGCGCTTGAGCTCGATCTGCATGTCGACCCGCAGCGCCTTGTCCAACGCCCCGAGCGGCTCGTCGAGCAACAACACGCGCGGCCGGATGACGATCGCGCGAGCGAGCGCCACCCGTTGGCGCTGGCCGCCGGACAGCTGGTGCGGCCGTCGGCCGCCGAGCCTGCTGAGCTGCACGAGGTCGAGTGCTCGCTGCACCTCGCTGGCAATCACCGCCTTTTGCTCGCCGCGCACCGACAAGCCGAAGGCGATATTGTCGGAGACGCTCATATTGGGAAACAGGGCGTAGTTCTGGAACACCATGCCGATGCGCCGTTTTTCGACCGGCACCCGTTCGACGCTCTCACCACCTATGGTGATGCGACCGGAATCGGGAAAGTCGAAGCCCGCGATTTGTCGCAGCAGCGTGGTCTTGCCGCTGCCTGACGGCCCGAGCAGGGCATAGAAGCCGCCATCGGCGAAATCGATAGACACATCGTCCAGCGCCTTGTGGGCACCGAAAGCGCGCGACACGTTCGCTACTTGGACGCCAGCCATTACTTCTCTCCGCCGAATTTGAAGAAGCGCGCCGTCAGCAGCATCAGTGCCATCGACACGACAATGATGATCGTCGAGACCGCATTGATCTCGGGGGTGAATCCCTTGCGGATCGCGGCGTAGATTTCGACCGGCAGCGTCGTCTGGCCGGGCGTCGACAAGAAGTAGGATACGACGAACTGGTCGAAGGACACGGCGAAGGCGAACAGCCCGCCGGCAATGACGCCCGGCATGATCCAGGGCAGCGTGACGCGGTTCGTCAACTGCCATTGATTGGCGCCGAGCGAGCGCGCCGCCTCTTCCAGCTCGTGCGCGAAGGTCTGCAGTCGGGCCGACACGACGACAATGACGTAGGGAAGCGCAAGCGCGACGTGGCCAAGCAGGATAGCGAACAGGCCGCGCCCAATGCCGACGCCGAAGAAGAAGATCAACATCGCCGTGCCGGTTATCAGCCACGGAATGGCGATTGGCGGAAACAGCAGCGCCTGCAGGAATTTCTTGCCGCGAAACTCATAGCGGTAGAGCGCAAGTGACGCCGCCGAGCCAAGCACGACGCAGATGATGGTAGTGATGACTGCGATTTCGACACTGTTCCAGGTGGCTGAGATAAGCTGGTCGTTCTGCCACAGCGAGACATACCATTCCGTCGTCCATTCGAACGGCAGCTGGTAGAAGGGCGAAACGTTGAAAGACATTAGCGCCATGATGATGATGGGCACATAGAGGAAGGCGAGCAATAGCCAGATGTAGAGGCGGCCGAGCCATTCGAGAACACGTGTCGTCGCCATCACGTAGCCCTCCGCAGCACCGGCGAGGCAACCGCCAGGATGACCAGCACGACGGCCAACAGGATAAAGGAGAGCGCAGCACCCAGCGGCCAGTTGAACACGGCGACGAACTGGTCCTCGATGACAGTGCCGTAAAAGGTGCCGGTACGGCCGCCGAGGATGCGCGGTTCCATGAACGAACCAACAACCGGGACGAAGACGAGCGCTGCGCCCGCCACCAGCCCCGGCATCGACAGCGGAATGATGACTCGATTCAGCACCTG
>NZ_JAMYQL010000022.1:0-103963 GCF_040320865.1 Mesorhizobium sp. M0598
GGGTCGTGGGAGCGGAGATGTTTAATATTCACTTATTTTGCGGCAGGGGGGATTTTTGTGTCGCGGGGTGGGGGCGTTGCAACGTCGCCGACCCCACCCCGTCTCGCAGTCTCCGCTTCGCTCCGACTACTCGCCGACCCTCCCCTCGAGGGGGAGGGTTAGGAGCCGCCTCTCAAATCGCTGCGGTAACAATAATCTCGACCAGATATTCCGGTCCGGCAAGCTTCGCCTCGCCGGTGGCGCGGGCCGGCGTGTTGCCCTGCGGTACCCATTTGTCCCACTCCGCGTTCATCTCGGCAAAGGTGCTCATGTCGGCCAGCCAGATGATCGCCTGCAGGATCTTGGTCTTGTCGGTGCCGGCCTTGGCCAGCAATTCGTCGATCGCCGCCAGAATGTCCCTGGTCTGGGCACCGACGTTTCCGCCCGGCTTGCCGACCTGACCGGCCAGATAGACGGTGTTGCCGTGGATGACGATCTGGCTCATGCGCGGGCCTACATCGATACGACGAATGCTCATTGGATATTCCTTCTCCTCTTGTCGCTGCGCCTGTTTAGGGGCCGGGTTCGCCGGGGGCAAGGCCGCTCGAGCGGAACTTCTTGAGCCAAGCCAAAGCACACAACAAGACGGCCCGGCCGCAATTCCGCCCGGTTGGCTTGTTGACTAATGTAATAACATCACATATCGAATCCGCCCCTGCAGCACCGATCATCGCCCCATGGATCGTCACATGAGCCAAACCTGCCTGACCTTCCGCGACCTGACGCTGGGCTACAATAGCCATCCTGCGGTCCACCACCTCAATGGTACGATCCGCAAGGGATCGCTGACGGCGGTCGTCGGCGCCAACGGCTCCGGCAAGTCGACGCTGATGAAGGGCATTGTCGGCGTCCTGAAGCCGATGGCCGGCGCGGTGATCCGGGCGCCCGGCGTACGCGCCGCCTATCTGCCGCAGCAATCGGAACTCGACCGCTCCTTTCCGGCCCGGGTCGTCGACCTGGTTTCGCTTGGCCTGTGGCCGCGGCGTGGCATGCTCGGCCGTTATACAAGGGAAGATCGCGACTCGGTCAGCGAGGCGCTGATGGCCGTCGGCCTCGGCGGCTTCGAGAAGCGCCCGATCGACACACTGTCGGGCGGCCAGCTGCAGCGCACGCTGTTTGCCCGCGTGCTGTTGCAGGATGCGGAGCTCATCCTGCTCGATGAGCCGTTTAACGCCGTCGATGCCAAGACGGTCGGCGACCTGATCGCGCTGATCAAGCGCTGGCACGGCGAGGAGCGCACGATCATGGTGGTGGTCCACGATCTCGATCTGGTGCGGCAGAATTTCCCCGAAACACTGCTGCTGGCGCGCCAGCCGATCGCCTGGGGCGAGACGAAAGAGACGCTGCGGCCGGAGAATCTGTTGCGTGCGCGCCGCTTCCACGAGGCCTGGGAGGACAACGCGCCGTGGTGTGAGCCCGGCGAGCATGATCACGAGCACGGTGGCCACGAGCACAGCCATGACCACGACCATCATCACGGCTCCGGGCCGAGGGCGGCATGATGGAGGTGCTTTACGGTCTGTTCGTCGCTCCGTTTGCCGACTACGCCTTCATGCAGCGGGCGCTCGCCGGTTCGATGATGCTGTCGCTCGGCGCCTGCCCGGTCGGCGTGTTCCTGATGCTGCGGCGCATGAGCCTGTCCGGCGACGCCATGGCGCATGCCATCCTGCCCGGTGCTGCCGCCGGCTTCCTGTTCTATGGCCTGGAAATCCTGCCGATGACGATCGGCGGACTGATCGCCGGCATCATCGTGGCGCTCGGCGCCGGCGCCGTCTCGCGCTTCACCATTCAGCGCGAGGACGCCTCGATGGCGGCCTTTTATCTGATTTCGCTGGCCATCGGCGTGCTCATGGTGTCGATCCGCGGCTCCAGCGTCGATCTCATGCATGTGCTGTTCGGCACCGTGCTGGCGCTCAACAACGAGGCGCTGACGCTGATCGGCGGCATCGTCGTGGTGACGCTGGTCAGCCTCGCCATCTTCTGGCGGGCGCTGGTCGCCGAATGCCTCGACCCTTTGTTCCTGCGCTCGGTCAGCCGGATGGGCAGCCCAGTGCATTTCATCTTTCTCGGCCTCGTCGTGCTCAACCTCGTCGGCGGCTTCCAGGCGCTCGGCACCTTGCTGTCGGTCGGGCTGATGATGCTGCCGGCAGCGGCGGCCCGCTTCTGGACCTCGCGCGTCGAGCCGATGTGCGTGCTGGCCACAGTAATCGGCTTTGCCTCCTGCATTGCCGGGCTGCTGTTGTCCTACCATGCGTCATTGCCTTCCGGCCCGGCCATCATCCTGTCCGCCGGCGTCGTCTATTTCGCCTCGATCCTGTTCGGCACGCGCGGCATCCTGCGCGCCCGCATCGTCCATCACCGCCACAGAACTGCCTGATCCCAACAAGGAGAAACTGTCCATGCTGAATTCGATCCGCGCCGCTTTGGCCGTGAGCGTTATAACATTAACCGCCTTTGGCGCATCTTCGGCCTTTGCTGAGCCTTTGAAGGTGGTCGCCAGCTTCACGATAATCGCCGATTTCGCCAAAAATGTCGGCGGCGACCGCATCGATCTGACCACCATCGTCGGGCCGGACGGCGACGCCCACGTCTACGAGCCGAGCCCCGCCGATGCGGTGGCGATGGCCAAGGCCGACATCGTGCTGGTCAACGGCCTGCATTTCGAAGGTTTTCTGCAGCGCCTGGTCGACGCCAGCGCCACCAAGGCTTCGATTGCCGTGCTGACCAAGGGGGTCACGCCGATCAATTTCAAACCCGAATTCGCCGAGGCCGATGTCGCCGAAGGCGCGGAAACCGACGGCGGCAAGACGGTCACCGATCCGCATGCCTTCCAGTCGATCGCCAATGCCAAGATCTATGTGAAGAACATCGCCGACGCCTTTTGCACGGCCGACGCTGCGGGTTGCGACAGCTACAAGGCCAATGCAGCCGCCTATACGCAAAAGCTCGAGGCGCTTGAGGGCGAAGTGCAGGCGGCGATCCAGTCGATCCCGCAGGAGAAGCGCGTCGTCATCACCTCGCATGACGCCTTCGGCTATTTCGAGCAGGCCTACGGCTTGACGTTCCTGGCCCCGGAAGGCGTGTCGACCGAGTCGGAGCCCTCCGCCGCCGACGTCGCCAAGCTGGTCAGCCAGGTGAAACAGGACAAGGCGGCGGCGATCTTCGTCGAGAACATCACCAACCCGCGGCTGATCGAGCAGATCGCCAGCGAGACCGGCATCAAGGTGGGCGGCACGCTCTATTCCGATGCGCTGTCGCAGCCCGACGGCCCGGCCGCGACCTATATCGATCTGATGCACAATAACATCGCCCAGATCAAAGGCGCGATCCTCGGCAGCTGAGCTGTCTAGTCACTCCATCCGGTCGGGCTGAAATTGCCCGGCCGGATTTCTATCTAATGGCTGTTGCCGACCGGGTCAGGGAGTGGCAAGACTGCCGCTAACCAGATTGCGAGGACACCGCCATGGAATACCGCCAGATCAGCGAGGACTATTCGGTCTCGGGCCAGATCCAGCCCGAGGATGTCGCGACCATCAAGGCCGCCGGCTTCAAGAGCGTGATCTGCAACCGGCCGGACGACGAGCAGCCCGGCCAGCCATCGGCCGACACCGTCAAGGCGGCGGTCGAGGGCGCCGGGCTCGCCTTCCGCTACATCCCTGTCATCAGCGGCCAGATCACGGCCGAGAATGTCGAGGACCAGGCCGAGGCACTGGATGAGCTTGATGGCCCGGTCTTCGCCTATTGCCGTTCCGGCGCCCGCTGCACCAACCTTTATGGGCTGATCAAGCAGTCGAAGGGGTGAACGGCCTCCGTTACCCTATCCACTCGCCGGGATGAGCGGGTGCTACGGGCGCTTCTCGCCGACCAGACTGAGCACACCGAAGAAAACCACGCTGAGAGCGACGAATAGCGCGAGAAAGCCAAGCGGAAACGTGCTGATCACCAGCAGGACGAAGCCCGCGAGGCCGATTGGGCAGCCGTTGAGGCACCACCAGCGCGACTTCGAATAGGTGAACATGCTCCAGTCATAAGCTTTGAGATCCCATATGCGAGCCTTAGACCTCCAGGACCAATTGGTATTTAGGAGAAGTGAATCCCAACTCTTGGGATGATTTGCGAGGTGGATCAGGCCGCCGATCGTGCACGGCACCAGTCCAACAAAAAAGAGAGCAATCCCGGCAAGCTGAAAGTTGGACATGGACGACCACAACTTGGTTGTTCAGCTTTGTCATAGACCTTTCGAATGCAGACATCAAATTGACAGCGAACGCCGCTCAAATCGGCAGCGCGCCGGTTTCACTCGAAGGCCCGGTCTTCGCTTGCTGCCGGTGCGGCGCCCGCTGCACCGATCTTTAAGGGTTGATCCAGCCGTCGAAGGGTGAGAGCGTTCCGATGATTAGTGATGCCGCCGTCTGGCTATGACCCGCCGCAGCCAGAAGAAAGCGACAAGCAAAGCGACATATAGCGCAAGATCGACGAGCGGAATCGTAGCGACCAAAAGTACGATGAAGCCCGCAAGACATATCGGAAAGCCGACACCGCACCACCAGCGCGCCTTCGGGTGAGTGAGTTCGACCCAGCCATAGGGCCAGGAAGGCCAGGGATTGATGATGCGCAACTCCCAAGCCTTCGGTTCATGCGCGGCGTGGATCAGACTACCAATCGTGAACGGCACAATCCCCACTAGAAACAGCACGATGCCGGCGATCTGAAACTTCGACATGATTTACAGTCAAATCGGCAGCGCGCCGGTCTCCTTCAACGTCTCCAGCACGATCGCCGTCTTCACATGCTGCACCGATTCGTGCGGCAGCAGCACGCCGTTGACGAACTCCGACAATGATTTGAGATCCGGCGTCACGACCTTCAATATATAATCCATCTCGCCGGTCAGCGCGTGCGCTTCCTGCACTTGCGGCAGCCGCGCCACCAATTCGCCGAAGCGCCGCGCATTGTCGCGGTTGTGGGTGGCGAGCGTCACCGAGATGACGTTGACCAGGGAAAAACCGAGCTTGTCGCGGTCGAGCACCGCCCGGTAACCCTTGATATAGCCGTCCCCCTCCAGCCGCTGGCGACGACGCGAGCACTGCGACGCGGACAGGTTCACCCGTTCCGACAGATCGTTGTTGGTCAGCCGTGCATCGCCCTGCAACAGAGCCATTATCTTGCGGTCAAACTGGTCGATGCGCGCCTCGTCCATGAATTTCGGGTCCGCAGTGCACAACTCGCGCATGATCAGACCATTTCAAGCGTTTGAATGCAAGCAATTTGCACTCGCTCCGCGCTATAATTCGGTTCAGATGGCCGACGCGGCCAGTTCCAGATTTCGGAGCAATGCCATGGGTCCCTTCCCGCACGACGCACCGCCCGCCAAGATCAGCAAAACCAATCCCGCCGGCACCGACGGCTTCGAGTTCGTCGAATTCGCGCATGCCGAGCCGGAAAAGCTCGCCGAACTGTTCACCCGCATGGGCTATGTGCCGGTGGCCAAGCACCGCAGCAAGGACATCACCGTCTGGCGGCAGGGCGACATCAACTATGTCGTCAATGCCGAACCCGGCTCGCATGCCATGAAATTCGTCGACAAGCACGGCCCTTGCGCCGCCTCGATGGCGTGGCGGGTGGTCGATGCAAGGCATGCCTTCGATCACGCGGTGGCCAAGGGCGCGACGCCCTATGAAGGCAACGACAAGACGCTCGATGTGCCGGCGATCGTCGGTATCGGCGGATCGCTGCTCTATTTCATCGAAACGTACGGCGATAAGGGCTCGGCTTACGACGCCGAGTTCGACTGGCTGGGCGAGCGCGACCCCAGGCCGGAAGGCGTCGGCTTCTATTATCTCGACCACCTGACCCACAATGTCTATCGCGGCCAGATGGACAAATGGTGGGATTTCTACCGAGACCTGTTCGGCTTCAAGCAGATCCATTTCTTCGACATCGACGGCAAGATCACCGGCCTGGTCAGCCGCGCCATCACCTCGCCCTGCGGCAAGATCCGCATCCCGCTGAACGAGTCCAAGGACGAGACCAGCCAGATCGCCGAATATCTGAAGAAGTATAATGGCGAGGGCATCCAGCACATCGCCGTCGGCACCGACGACATCTACGGCGCCACCGACAGGCTGGCCGCCAACGGCCTGAAGTTCATGCCGGGACCGCCGGAGACCTATTACGACATGTCTTATGCCCGCGTGAACGGCCATGAAGAGCCGATCGAACGTATGAAAAAGCACGGCATCCTGATCGACGGCGAAGGCGTCGTCGACGGCGGCACGACCAAGATCCTGCTGCAGATCTTTTCGAAAACCGTGATCGGCCCGATCTTCTTCGAGTTCATCCAGAGGAAGGGCGACGAAGGTTTTGGCGAGGGCAATTTCCGCGCTTTGTTCGAATCGATCGAGCAGGACCAGATCAAGCGCGGCGTGCTGAAGGTGGACGGCAAGGCAGCGTAGCCAACTCGGCCGAGGTGCCTTGTGGTTTGATCAATTATGACCTAAATTCTGGTCATAAGAGGTCTGACCATGAATGTTCCGATGGCAAAAGCGAAGGCCCAACTCTCTGAGTTGGTGAAACGTGCCCAGGCCGGCGAAGAGATCCATCTGACGCGGCATGGAGAGGTGGTGGCGACCTTAAGCGCGCCCACCCGGGCCGGCGGGAGCAAAGGCCTTTTTGGGGCCCTGAAAGGCCAAATTCGGATACCGGATGATTTTGATGAACTCGGTCCCGAATGGGACGAGTACATTAAATGAGCCGCCAATATCTGGTGGATACTCATATTCTGCTTTGGGTACTCAACGCGGATTCACGCCTTTCGGATCACCATCGCGACATCTTTCTTGCGGGCGAGGATGTGGTCGTCAGCGCCGTCTCGGTAGCAGAGATCGCCATTAAGAAATCGCTCGGCAAAGTCACGCTCACAGGCAACATCGTGGAAATCCTGCGATCGAACGGCATTCCGATCCTCAGTGTGAATGAACTACACGCAGCGAGGCTTGAGCATCTGCCGTTCCATCATCGCGATCCCTTCGACCGTCTGCTCATCGCACAGGCTCAAATTGAAGGTCTGACGGTGGTCACTGCGGATCGACATTTCTCAGCCTACGACGTCGCGTTGGCCTGATCATCCAGCTCCAGCCGCTCGACTTCGGCTTTCCTCAACTTCACATCGTAATCGAGGAAAAACTCGTCGAGTTGCGGCGGTTTCACCGAGGTGCCGGACAGCATCGCGTGCACCTGGCCGCGATGATGGATGTCGTGGATGAAGAGATGGGCGAGCAAATCGCCGATCCGCTCCGGTATCATGCCGTCCTCGCGCCGGTCGGTGACGACGCGGCGATCGAGGTCGTCGGCCGAAAGGCGGTCGCAAAAAGCGATCAGCCGCCGGTCGGCCTCCGTCCGCTTGCCAAAGAGCGCGTCCGCTTCGTCGAAGAACAAGAACTCATCATAGGCCGCGGCGCCGACGCCGCCTTCTTCGAGAAAGTCGAGATAGAGGTGATCGACCGCCAGGATGTGATTGAGCGTTGCCTTGATCGAGGGGAAGAAGCTTATCCTTTCAGCCTCGAATTCGCCGGGCTCAAGCTGCAGCACGGCACGGTAGAGCCGGTCGTTCGACCAGAGATTGTTGGCTGCCATGCGGCGGAAATGGTTCAGCAGGTCCATGTTACACACCAGCCCAGGCAATCAAATTCACAGCGATACCGATAGCACCTATGGCTAGCAGACGAGCGATCATACCGCGGCGCAGCGCTTGCGTTTCAACATCGCTCGCAACATCCCGATTCATAACGACGTTAGCAAACTTCGGCCGATGCGCCACGCTACTGAAGTTACGAAGTCCTTCAGATCGATCCTCGACCTGACGGCAGACCCGGATGGCCGAAATCAAAAGCCAGGCAGCAGCGATGCCAGAAATTCCCACAATCCAAAGGTAAGTAGCGGTGTAAGGCATCTTGGGGTCCACCAGCGTTAGGAACGATTGAGCTAGATCACGCCGGTGACCGGACCAAAGACAAGCCTGCCCACATTAGCAGGAATCCAGCCAAAACAATCAGCAGCAGCCCGATCATGCGCCGCCGCATGCCTTGCGTTTCCTGGTCCAGCGCGACGTTCGTGTTGGTGACGGTGTGAAACATCATCGCCTTGCGCGGCAGGCCGCTGCGGTTGGTCAGGCCGGGCGAGCGCGCCTCGATGCGATAGCTCAGCCGGATCGCCTGGATGAAGATCGCCAGCATGACAAGGGCCCAGACACCGCACAGCAGGTAGAATGTCTCGCCCGTCATTCTCTTGCCCCCTCGTACTTCTCGACCTTCTGCTCGATGGCGCCGAAGATCGAATGCCCGCCCCTGTCCTTCATCTCGATGCGCACGCTATCGCCAAAGCACAGGAACGGCGTTTTCGGTTCGCCGGTTTCGATGGTCTCGATCATGCGCAACTCGGCGATGCAGGAGTAGCCGGCGCCCCCCGCCGATACCGGCCTCCCAGGCAGGCCGTCGAGCTTGTTGGAGACGGTGCCCGAACCGACGATCGTGCCGGCGGCCAGCGGCCGCGTTTTTGCGGCGTGAACAATCAGCGCCGGAAAGTCGAACGTCATGTCGATGCCGGCGTTCGCCCGGCCGAACGGTTTGCCGTTGAGATCGACCAGCAGCGGCAGGCTGACCTTGCCGCCGTCCCAGGCATCGCCCAGCTCGTCCGGCGTCACCGCAACCGGCGAAAAGGCCGATGACGGTTTCGACTGGTAGAAACCGAACCCCTTGGCGAGCTCGGGTCCGGTCAGGCCGCGCAGCGTTACATCGTTGACCAGCATGACCAGCCGGATCGCCGCCCGCGCCTCATCGAGGCTTGCGCCCATCGGCACATCGTCGACGATGACGGCGACCTCGCCTTCCATGTCGATGCCAAGGACGTCGTCGACCATGCGGATCGGGTCGCGCGGTGCGAGGAAAGCGTCCGAGCCGCCCTGGTAGATCAGCGGATCGGTCCAGAAACTTGGCGGCATCTCGGCGCCGCGCGCCTTTCGCACCAGCTCGACGTGGTTCACATAGGCCGAGCCATCGGCCCATTGGTAGGCGCGCGGCAGCGGCGAAAGGGCGTCATGTTCGTGAAAGCGGGCAGACGGCACCGCATTATTCTCGAGCGATTCGGCCATCGCAGCGAGATGCGGCGCGATGCGATGCCAGTCGTCGAGCGCGGCCTGCAGCGTCCGCACCAGGAACGAAGCGTCGGTAAACCGCGTCAGGTCGCGCGAGACGACGACGAGCTTTCCGTCGCGCGTCCCGTCCTTCAATGTGGCAAGCTTCATGCGGTTTCCTCTCCTGGCGCAGCTTTGGCGCTGCTTTGATTTTTTGTTCTACGCATGATCTCTTCCGAAAACCGGTTCCCACTTTTCGGGATCATGCTCCAGCCCCACAACAAGGCCGTCGCGGGCGATCGTCAAGTCGCCGGCCCATGTTTTCCTGACGGCGGCGATCCAGTCGGCCTCGCCGATCTCCGGATCGTCGGCCGGAATGAGGTGGTTGACGACTAGCCTTTTGACGCCTGCATCGGTGGCGATGCGGCCCGCTTCCTCGGCAAAGCTGTGGCTGGCAAGCAGGTGTTCCCTCAGCCTTGCGCCGTTGCCGGTCTTCGCGACCAGCCGCTCGATACCCTCTTCCAGCATGGCCTCGTGGACCAGGACGTCGGCGCCCTCGGCGAAATCCGCCAATGGCGGAAAGAACGCCGTATCCGACGAAAAGACGATGCCTTGCCCCGCATGATCGAAGCGCAGCGCAAAGCAATCCGTCACCGGCGGGTGGTTGACACGCAGCGCCGATATTTTGAGACCGCGCTCTTCCGCCACCTGGCCTTCACCAAACTCGACGATCGAAACCAGGTCGCGGAGATCCGGCCGCCCTTCATCGGCGATGCGGATCTCGATGTCGAACTCCATCGCCTGGCAAAAGCGCTGCCAATAGTAGCCGGTGCCGGGCGGGCCGAACACGGCGACCTTTGTTGCCAGGCCGGCCGTCCATGCGGTGTGGATCAACGGTCCGAGTTCCAGCACATGGTCGGAATGCAAATGCGTGATGAAGATCAGGTCGAGCGCCTTCAGGCTGACACGGGCATCGGTCAGCCCGCGCGTCACGCCGAGCCCGCAATCGACGACGAGGGTGCGGCCGCCAATCTCCAGCAGTGACGAACTCGGCCACGGCCCGCCCGGCCGCAGCGCCGGGCCACCCTTCGAACCCAGAAGCACCAGACGATCCGTCATGCGACGGCGCTCAAGACCAGTCGCCCTCTGGCGTCCCGTTGAAGCGTTTCTTCAGGTCGGCCCAGCAGTCGATGTAGTTGTCCTGCCGGGTTTCGAGCTCGGCGCCATAGCGGGTCACCATTTGCGGAAAGCGTGTCTCGAACATGAAGGCCATGGTGTTGTCGAGCTTGACCGGTTTTAGCTCCGCTCGCGAGGCTTTTTCGAAGCCAGACGCATCGGGTCCGTGAGCCAGCATCATGTTGTGCAGGCTGATGCCGCCGGGCACGAAGCCCTCTTCCTTGGCATCGTACTGACCATGAATCAGGCCCATGAACTCGCTCATGATGTTGCGGTGATACCAGGGCGGCCGGAAAGTGTTTTCCGCCACAAGCCAGCGCGGCGGGAAGATGACGAAATCGATATTGGCGGTGCCTTCCTCGCCGCTCGGCGCGGTCAGCACGGTGAATATCGACGGATCGGGATGGTCGAACAGGATCGCACCGACCGGCGAAAAGGTCGCAAGATCATACTTGTAGGGCGAATAATTGCCGTGCCACGCCACCACATCCAGCGGCGAATGGTCGATCTCGGTGACATGGAACTGGCCACACCATTTCGCGATCAGCCGGCACGGCGTGTCCTTGTCCTCGAACCAGGCACAGGGCGTCTTGAAATCGCGCGGATTGGCCAGGCAGTTGGCGCCGATCGGACCGCGATCCGGCAGCGTCAGCTTGGCGCCGTAATTCTCGCAGACATAGCCGCGCACTTGCGGATCGACCAGTTCGACCTTGAACACCAGACCACGCGGGAGCACGGCAATCTCGCCCGGCCTGAGTTCGATAACACCCATCTCGGTGACGAAGCGCAAGGCTCCAACCTGCGGTACGACCAGCAACTCGCCGTCGGCGTTGAAGAAATGATCGTCGGCCATCGAACGGTTGGCGACATAGACATGTGCCGCCATGCCGGTCTGGCCGAGCACGTCGCCGGCGGTGGTGATCGAGCGCATGCCGGCGATGAAATCGGTCGGCTCCTTCGGCATCGGCACCGGGCTCCAGCGATACTGGCTGAGTGCGAGCTGATGGTCGCCGACGTTCGGCGCGCTTTTCCAAAGCGGATAATTCGCCGCTTTGAAGCGACCGGTGTGCCTCACGCTCGGCCTTATCCGATAAAGCCAGGAGCGCTCATTGGTGCCGCGCGGCGCGGTGAATGGAGAGCCCGAAAGCTGCTCGGCATAGAGGCCGTAGGCCGGCCGCTGCGGCGAGTTTCGGCCTTGCGGCAGCGAGCCCGGCAAAGTCTCGGTCTCGAAGTCATTGCCGAAACCCGGCATGTAGGAATAGGCCATGGAATCCTCCCGAATTCATAGTCCCGGAGCGTCCGAAGGGAAGCTCTGAGTTGACCAGACTGGTTTCATTTGTAACCATTGAAAATGTAACCATCAACGGTGATTTCGGCATGAGCCGCCAGCCTGCTCAATCAAGACCAACCATGGAAATCCTCGAGCTGGAATCCTTCCTGCCTTACCGGCTCTATCGGCTCGCCGATGCCGTCAGCCGCGAATTCTCAAGGATATACAAGGACCGCCACGGCCTGACCCGGCCCGAATGGCGCACGCTCGCCGGACTTGGACAGCACGGCACGATGACGGCGACGGCGCTCGGCGAGCAGTCGGCGATGCACAAGACCAAGGTTTCGCGCGCGGTCGCCGAACTCGAGCGGCGCCGCTGGCTCGTCCGGACGCCAGACGAAAAGGACCGCCGTGTCGAGCATCTGGCGCTGACCAAGGCTGGCGTTACTGCCTATCGCGAAATGGTGCCGCTGGCGAAGGAGTTCGAGCGGGAGCTGCTGGAGAGGCTTGGTGCGGAAGAGCGGGCGGCGATTGTCAGTGGGGTAGCGGCGCTGGAGGCAAAACTCACCCTGGGTTGAAATCCTCCATAGGTTCGACCGTCGCAGAAATCAGATGGCTACCGCGGCAGGCAACGCTCCTAAACCGTAATAGGCGCGTTCGGCTTCAATGATGCCTTTGACATGGCTTCGAAATTCTACCGGATCATCGATGTAGGCCAGGAGCGCCTGTGCCTGCGAAACCGCGTGTCTTCGAACGCTTTCAAACAGCCGCCTTGCCGATTCAAAATCACCAGCCAAACCGGCCGCCACCCCGGCGTGGAAGGCCGCCCACTCGCCGTAGGCGCCCGGCTGCAATTCATTCACGAGGATTGTCGCTGTCGCCTGCACGGAAGGGAACATTGATCGGTGAACCTGATCGATTTCGACGGCCTTCTTGGCCATTTGATCAACCGCGAGCAGAAACTGTGCCGGGCTCTCGAACGGAACGAACTGTCCAATGCGCTGAGGACGATCGAAGGTAACTGTTTCAGGGAGCGAACCCCAGAGCCAGTGGACTGCTACGTTAAGGTAAGTGCCTTTGGACCAAGAGCTGGGCTGGAACTCGACTACACTTAGCCAGAAGCCGCGATCGGCGATCCAGATTCGAGACTTCCCTTTGCGTTGAAATCCGGCGGGCTGCAGTACGATCTTTGCCTGCGAGGCAATGATGCGACCGTGCTCATTATCCGCCATCTTGCACCCCTATATGCCTCACCAATCCATCACCACCTTGCCGGAATTGCCGCTCTTCATCGCTTCGAAACCGGAAATGTAATCGTCGATGCCGATCCGGTGCGTGATTAGCCCCGACACATCGAGAGGACCCTGCACCAGCGCGATCATCTTGTACCAGGTCTCGAACATTTCGCGGCCGTAGATGCCTTTCAGGTGCAGCATCTTGAAGATGACCTTGTTCCAGTCGATCTCGAAGCCGGTCGGCGCAATGCCGAGAATGGCGATCTTGCCGCCATTGTTCATGGTGTCGATCATGTCGCGGAAGGCAGGGGCTGCGCCCGACATTTCGAGGCCGACGTCAAAACCCTCGGTCATGCCGAGCGCCGGCATCACGTCGCGCAGCTTTTCCTTCGACGCATCGACGACATGCTGGACGCCGAGCTTTTTCGCCAGAGCTAGCCGCACCGGATTGATGTCGGTGATGACGACCTTTCGCGCACCCACACATTGGGCAACGAGTGCGCCCATGATGCCGATCGGCCCGGCGCCGGTGACCAGCACGTCCTCGCCGACCAGATCGAAAGACAAGGCCGTGTGGACGGCATTGCCCAGGGGATCGAAGATGGCGGCGATCTCGTCCGGCACATCGTCGGGGATGGGCACGACATTGTGCTGCGGGATCGCCAGGTATTCGCCAAAGGCGCCCGGCCGGTTGACGCCGACGCCGAGCGTGTTGCGGCACAGATGCCCCCTGCCCGCCCGGCAGTTGCGGCAATGGCCGCAGACGATATGGCCTTCTCCGGAAACGCGCTGGCCGAGTTTGTACTCGGTCACCGCCGTGCCGAAATCGGCGACGGTTCCGACGAATTCGTGGCCGGTCACCATCGGCACCGGCACGGTCTTTTGCGCCCACTGGTCCCAATTGTAGATGTGGACGTCGGTGCCGCAGATCGCCGTCTTGCTGATCTTGATCAGCACGTCGTTGGGGCCGATCTCGGGCACCGGCACTTCTTCCATCCAGATGCCCGGCTCGGCCTTGGCCTTGACCAGCGCCTTCATCATGTTTGACATTCTCTTGTCCCCTGAACCTTAGTCGCCTGAACCTCAGTCGCCTGAACTTAGTCGCTTGAATCTCTTGATCCGGAATCGCTTTTCGGTTCCGGCCGTTCAGGAAATCACGCCGAGTTCGCGACCGACTGCGGCGAACGCCTCAACCGCACGATCGATGTCAGCGCTGGAATGGGCGGCCGACATCTGCGTGCGGATGCGCGCCTGGCCCTTCGGCACCACCGGGAACGAGAAGCCGATGACATAGATACCGCGCTTCAGCATCCGCGCCGCCATTTCCTGCGCCAGCGTCGCGTCGCCCAGCATCACCGGGATGATCGGATGGTCGGCGCCGGCCAGAGTAAAACCGAGCTTGCCCATCTCGGAGCGAAACCGCGCCGCATTGGCATATAGGCGCTGGCGCAACGCATCGCCATTGCGGATCATCTCGAAGACCCGGATCGAAGCGCCAGCGATCGCCGGCATCAGCGTATTGGAGAACAGATAGGGGCGCGAGCGCTGGCGCAGCCAGTCGACCACCTGCTTCCTGCCCGATGTGTAGCCGCCCGACGCGCCGCCCAATGCCTTGCCGAGCGTGCCGGTGATGAGGTCCACCCTGCCCTCGACGCCACAATGTTCGGCCGAGCCACGGCCGTTCCTGCCGACGAAGCCAACAGCATGGCTGTCGTCGACCATGACCATCGCATCGTATTGGTCGGCGAGGTCGCAGACGCCCTTCAGATTGGCGATGATGCCATCCATCGAGAACACGCCGTCGGTGGCGATCAGCCGGAACCGGCAGTCGCTCGCCTCTTTCAACCGCGCCTCCAGATCGGCCATGTCGTTGTTGGCGTAGCGGAAGCGCTTTGCCTTCGACAGCCGCACGCCGTCGATGATCGAGGCGTGGTTCAGCGCATCGGAGATGACCGCATCCTCCTCGCCGAGCAGCGTCTCGAACAGGCCGCCATTGGCGTCGAAACAGGAGCCGTAGAGGATCGTATCCTCCATGCCGAGGAAGTCAGAAATGGTCGCCTCGAGCTGCTTGTGTTCTTCCTGCGTGCCGCAGATGAAGCGCACCGACGCCATGCCGTAGCCGTAACGGTCGAGCGCCTGCTTGGCCGCCTCGCGCAGTTCGGCGCTGTCGGCGAGGCCGAGATAATTATTGGCGCAGAAATTCAGCACCTTCTCGCCGCCGACCTCGATCTCGGCCGATTGGGTCGAGGTTATCACCCGTTCGGATTTGTAAAGGCCGGCCGATTTCAGTCCTTCAAGCTCGCTGTCGATGTGGGAAAGGAATGCTTCGGTCATGATCAGGCCCTGTTGAGATCGACGAGGACTGTCGCGCCGCGCGGACGAAAAATCCATCGCAAAAGCGACCGCTTCGGTGGCGGCAATGGCACGGCAGAGGCCACGATGTTCAAATGCGGAGGCGCCGTGAAAGATTGCAATAACCACTTTGGGGGTTTCCCGCCACGGTCGCCGCCGCCGGCCTGTTGCCGTCCCAAACCTGTTAACACTTTGGAGCCAAAGGTTATCGCACAAGAATTCGTTGGCGAGAGGGCCGCCTCAGAAAATGTCGCAGCAGCCGGTGCACGCCGTTTCGGGCAGGCTCATACTCCTGATCAAATCCGGCTACTGGCTGGCTCTGCTGATCATAGCCGCCATGGTCGTGGCCTCCTTCATCCTGCTGCAACAGGTGATGTCTACCCAACGGCACAATCAGGCGCTGCTCGATATCGTCAGCACACAGAAAGCCCTGTCGCAGCGCATCGTCTTCCTCGCCGGCGCGACAGGCAGCGCCCAGCGCGATCAACAGCGCGCCCTGGTTACCGCGCTCAAGCAAGCGACGGTGGAGTTCGAGAAGAACTACGATCTGCTGCTCGAACGGACCGCCGCCGATCCGGCGTCGCCGGCAAGGTTCGATCCGAAATCGATCGAGAGCGTGCTTTTCGCCAAGCCGTATCATCTCGACTATTTCTCGGTCGGGCTTATCGCCAACGGCGAACGCCTGATCTCGTCATTCGAATCGCGGCTCAACATGTCCGGCAATGGTGGCTACAAAGGCGGAGAGGAGCGCGTCAACCTGAACGCTTCCGTTGCCAACGCAACATTGTCGGGCTATGCCGCACTTGGCCAGCGCATCAGCGCCTTTGCAGACCAGCGATCCGAAACACTTCTCGATCTTAACCGCACATTGTTCTACTCGACCATCGGCGTCATCGTGCTGGTGGCGCTTTTCATTTTCAGGCCAATGTCGAATGCCATCCTGCGCAGGACGCGCGAGCTGGTCGATGCGCGCAATTCCATGGCCTTTATTGCCGTGCATGACGGGCTGACCGGCCTGCACAACCGCACCTTCCTGACCGAGCATTTCGATACGCTGATCAATGCCGCGCAGCGACGGCGTGAACGGGTTGCCGTGGTGCAGTTCGATCTCGACCGGTTCAAGCAGATCAACGACACGTTCGGCCACGCCGCCGGCGATTATGTGCTGGTGGCGGCTGCGCAGCGCATGCGTGATTCGTGCCGTACGTCGGATCTCAACGTGCGGCTCGGCGGCGATGAATTCGTCATGATTCTCAACGATGCCGGCAGCACCGAGGACATAGATACCGTCGCCCGGCGCATCCTGACCAAGCTCAACAAGCCGATCGTCTTTCGAGGCACGACAATCCATCCGGGCGTAAGTGCCGGGATTGCGGTCTACCCTGTCGACGCCGACAATGCGCAGGATCTGCTCGTCCATGCCGATCTGGCGCTGTATTCCGCCAAGAAGCAGGGCGGCGGCAGCTTGTCGTTCTTCTCCGAGGAGCTGAGGCACGAACTCGATTATCGCAAGCAGCTTGAGCTCGACATCAGGACCTCCATCTCGGAGAAGGCGTTCGAAGTCTATTTCCAGCCGCAAGTCTCGCTGTCGGACGGCGGCATCAGCGGCATCGAGGCTCTGGTTCGCTGGAGACATGCCGAGCGCGGCATGATCGCGCCGGGCGAGTTCATTCCGATCGCGGAAAAATGCGGTCTCATGCCCGAGATCGGCCGCATCGTCATTGCCAAGGCGATCGACGAAGCAGCCGAATGGAACCGCGCAGGCATCGCCTTCGGGCGGATCGCCGTCAATGTATCCGGCTCGGAGCTGCGCGAGACAGATTTCGAAGTCTTCCTGTTCGACATGCTGGAGAGGGCTGGCCTGCCAGCGCACAAACTGTCGCTGGAGATCGTCGAATCCGTCATCCTCGACGACGAGAAGACCGGTATCGCGGCAAAGCTGCGGCACATTCGCGCCGCCGGCATCCATCTTGAGCTCGATGATTTCGGCACCGGCTACGCATCGCTCAGCCATGTCAATCCAAACGAGATCGATCGGCTGAAGATCGACCGCCGTTTCGTCCAGAACATCAACGAGAACAGCGGCAACACCAAGATCGTGCGTGCCCTCACAGAACTCGCCCGCGGTCTCGGCATCTCGATCGTTGCCGAGGGCGCTGAAACCGAAGCCGAGCTCGACTCGCTGATGGCGATCGGCTGCGACCAGGTGCAAGGCTATTCCATCGCTTTCCCGATGCCGCCGAACAGCGTGCGCGAATGGCTGGTGGCGCGAACGCCCAAGAAGGCCAGGCTGACGGTGCTGCAGGGCTGCCGGGCGTAGATCCGTTTCCTAGCCTAAATTTCTAGCCTTCGACATTGGCCCGTAGCGCGGCCAGCACCTCTGTAAACTCTGCCAGCCTGTCGTCGGACAGTCCTTTCCGCAGCCGTTTGTCGAAGGCTAACGCGGCGGTGCGCAATTTCAGGAACAGCGCTTCTCCGGCTTGGGTCAGCTCCACCTGGTGAACCCGGCGGTTCTCGGGATCGCGGCGGCGCATCAGCAGGCCTTGCGTCTCCATGGCGTTGAGGTGGTGGGTCAGCGTTGCGCCCCGGATGCCGATCATGCCGGCGAGCTCGCGTTGGTTGGCCAGTTCCCGCGACTTGACCGACAGCAACGTGACCCAGACCGGCAGGGTGCCGCCTGCCTCGACCAAGGCAGCGTCGAAAGCCTGCGCAACCAGCTTGGCGGTGCGCGCGAGATTCATCCCGATCGGCGGGCGGTCAAAGGGCGTCATGATCCGACACTAGAACAAGGGCAAAGCCTATGGAACCGGCTCGAGCTTATGCGTTGACATCTAATCATTTGATATCTATCAATATGCCTAGCAGTGGGCAAGAGAGGATATGCGGTCATGCAATATGTCTACATCATCGTCCTCGGCCTTCACGTCATGGCGGGTGTGTTCTGGGCCGGCACCACTATCGCGGTTGCGCGCGAACCGGAGATCAGGGCGGAACGTTTCTTCCGGCCGCAAATGGGCGCAGCCGGCGTGGTTTTCCTCACGGGCTTGCTGCTGTGGTATTTCTTCCACAACGGCTCTTTCGGCTCGATGGAGAAGGTCTTGGCGCTGGGCATCTTGACGGCGTTAATCGCCGCCGGGGTTCAGGGCGCGCTGGTGGGTTCCGCCAGCAGGCAGTTGGCCGGCGCTGATGCGGCGAAGCAAACCCAATTGCGCGCCAAGATGACAAAAGGCGAACGCATCGCTGGCGGCCTGCTGGTCATCACCGTGTTCTGCATGGCCACCGCCAGGATGTTTTGAGCGTCCTGCCGCAATCGCAAGATCGTACGGTGCCCGGCGATGGCCGGCGGCGTGCGCGGCGCGCAGACCGGACCGACGTGCCTGGTGGCTCTCCGTACGGAGGTTCGGCTGCGCGCCACCAATCAATCCAAAATATTCCTCAGATTCGCAAGCCGAACCTGATGCCGTCATAGATGGCGGCGTGGATGTTGCGCGAGGCTACTGCATCGCCGATGCGGAAGAGCACGAAACCACTCTGCGGATTGCGCACCGGAAAGATGTCGCCGCCATTGACCAGTTTTTCGTAATCGATCGCGCCGGCGTTCTTCGACAGCGGCTTCAGCGCCAGGTAGAGATCGTCGAGCGGCAGCGTGCCGTGCTCGACCACCACCTGGTCGACGCGCCGCTCGCCGCGCCAGCCATCGGCGAAGTCGGAGGCGAGCTCGGCGATCAGCTGGTTGCCTTCGCGCCGCACCGAGCGCAGCCGTGTGTTGATGGTCACCGTGACCCCCTTTTCCTGGAAGGCGCGCATGTAGGGCACATGGTTCATGCCGCCCATTTCCGGGGCGAAGAAGCGTTCGGGCGAAACCAGCTCAAGCCTGGCGCCGCTATTGGCGATCAGTTCGGCAGCACCCATGCCCTGATGGCCGCCATTGTCGTCATAGAGCAGCACGTTCTCGGCCGGCTTGATGCTGCCGGCCATGATATCCCAGCTCGAGGTGACGAGATTGTCGCCCGCCGTCAGCGGCGGGTTCTGCGGCAGCCCGCCGGTGGCGATCACCACCACGTCCGGCGACAGCGCCAGCACGTCGTCCTTCTCCGCCCAGTTGTCGTAGCGGATCTCGACGCCAAGCCGGTCGAGTTCGGCCAGCCGCCAGTCGATGATGCCGATCAATTCCTTGCGGCGCGGGTTTTGCGTTGCCAGCCGCACCTGGCCGCCGGCCTGGCTCGATGCTTCCAGCACCGTCACGTGGTGCCCGCGCTCGGCGGCGACGCGCGCTGCCTCCAGCCCGCCGGCGCCGGCGCCGACGACGACCACCTTCCGCTTCGGTCCCTCGGTTTTCGGAATAATATGCGGGATATCAGCCTCGCGGCCCGTCGCCGCATTGTGGATACACAGCGCCTCGCCGCCCTCATAGATGCGGTCGAGGCAATAGGTGGCGCCGACGCAAGGCCGGATCTCGTGCTCGCGGCCCTCCATCACTTTTTTGACGATATGCGGGTCGGCAATGTGGGCACGCGTCATGCCGACCATGTCGAGCTTGCCGGTGGCGATGGCGTGACGCGCGGTGGCGACGTCGGAAATCCGCGCCGCATGGAAGGTCGGGAATTTCGTCGCCGCTCTCACCTCCCCTGCGAAGTCGAGATGAGGTGACGAGCGCATGCCGGTCACCGGGATGACCTTGGTCAGCGCCGCATCGGTCTCGATCGAGCCACGGATGATGTTGAGGAAATCGACCTTGCCGGAGCCGGCCAGCCGCCTGGCGATTTCGACGCCCTCCTGTTTCGACAGGCCTTTCTCGAAATCCTCGTCGGCGACCATGCGGATGCCGACGACGAACTTTTCGCCGACTGCGGCACGCACTGCGTCGAGCACCATTCCGGTGAAGCGCAGCCGGTTGTCGAGCGAGCCGCCGAAATCGTCGTCGCGCTGGTTGGTGGCCGGCGACCAGAAACCGTCCATCAGATGGCCGTAGGCTTCGAACTCGATGCCGTCGAGGCCGGCAGCCTGGCAGCGCTGCGCGGCCGCCGCATAGTCGGCGACGATGCGCTCGATATCCCAGTCCTCGATAGTCTTGGGAAAGGCGCGATGGGCCGGTTCGCGCACCGGCGAAGCCGACAGGACGGGCAGCCAGTCGGCCTTGTTCCAACCGGTGCGGCGGCCGAGATGGGTGATCTGTATCATCACCTTGCAATCGTGCTCGTGGCAGGCATCGGTAAGCTCGGCGAGCCACGGCACGATGCGGTCGTCATAGACATGCAGATTGCCAAAAGCGGCCGGGCTGTCGCGCGAGACGATCGCCGAACCGGCGGTCATGGTCAGCGCCATGCCGCCCTTGGCCTTTTCGGCATGGTAGAGCCGGTACCGCTCCTTCGGCATGCCGTCCTCGGAATAGGCCGGCTCATGGCTGGTCGACATCACCCGGTTCTTCAGCGTCAAATGCTTGAGCTGATAGGGCTGGAGGAGCGGGTCGTTGCTGGTCATCGTCTTCCTGCTGTTTCAAATTGTGCTAATGAGCGGCAAATTTTTGTTTTACGCATGTCGCTGTCCCAAAATCGCTGCGCAGTTTTGGGCGACATGCAGCAAGGAACCTGCTCATGACCGATACGAAAAATCTCACCCAGCTCGGCACCAACGTCGAGGCGCCACAGAGCCCTGAAGCGGCAGTCCTGGAAACCGTGCCGTTTTCGCGCGGCGACGGCCCGCCGGCCATCGTTCGCTTCACCTGCCCGGAATTCACTTCGCTCTGCCCGGTCACCGGCCAGCCGGACTTCGCCCATATCGTCATCGACTACGCACCCGATGCGCTGCTGGTGGAATCGAAGTCGCTCAAGCTGTTCATGACCTCGTTTCGCAACCATGGCGCCTTCCACGAAGAATGCACCGTCATGATCGGCCGCCGCATCATCGCCGCGACCAAGCCATTGTGGTTGCGCATCGGCGGCTACTGGTATCCGCGCGGCGGCATTCCGATTGACGTGTTCTGGCAGACCGGCGCGCCGCCGGAAGGTGTGTGGCTGCCCGACACCGGCGTCGCCCCCTATCGCGGGCGCGGCTAATCGGACGGAGCGGCTCACCTGATCCCGGTCCGGCACAGGTTGGTCTCCAGGAAAGGCATCACCGCGTCGCGGTACCGCTGTTGGTCATAGCGATAGAGATCAACATGCCGCGCGCGGTCGAACCAGACCAGCTTTGCGTCAGCGCCTGCCGCATCTTTCAACGCCAGTGTCTGGCTGCGAGCGACAAACGGATCCGAATTGCCTGCTAGCAGCAATATCGGCCGATCAATCGCGCCGATGCGATCGACCGGCCTGACATCATCTACCCCGAAGCCAAGGCGGAGCTGCATCTGCGCCAAGAGGATGGTCGCCTGTACGTCGCGCAACATAGGCAAGGGCGCTCGCAACGCCGTGGTTTCCAGCAAAGTCGCGTAGAGCTGCTCCAGGACATAGGCATCGGCATGCTCCTGCTGAGCGCCAAATACAAAAGCAGCCGCACCGAGCGACGAGCCGATGGCCGCCACCTTGCGACCGGCGAAGCGTTGCCGCGCAAAGGCGAGGATGCGGCTGGCGTCCTGCCGTTCGATGTAACCAAAGCCTCTGATATCGCCGTCGCTTTCGCCATGTCCCGACAGATCGAACAGCACGATCGAGTAGCCGCTTTCGAAAAGCAGCTTCGCTCTTGGAACCATGGCCAGCTTGTTTGAACCGCGTCCGTGTAACAGCACGATTGTTCCGCAACTGTCCTGCCGATCCGCCACCCAACCGGCAAGGTCGGGCGCGCCCTCCTGCTTCAGAACGATGCGCTCCACCGGTAACCCCACAGGCAGCGTGAAGCTTTGCTGAGGCACGCGGGCCACCGCGCGGCTTCCTGCCTCCCAGGTGACAGCGCAGGCCAGGACGCAAACCGCCGCGAATAAAGCAACCACGACAGGACCTCTTCTCATCGATCGGTCACGTGCACTTCGCATCAGTTGAGCGGCAGCCGCCGGTAGCGGCTGGGGTTGTTCGGGTCGCTGAAATGGTGCATCGGCCCGTGTTCGGCAAAGTGCGCTGACCAGCGTTTCATTTCCGCCGGGGCGAGCTCGACACCCAGCCCGTCACCTTCCGGCACGCGCACCGTGTTGGCGATCTGTTTGAACGGGCCGTCCTTGATGACGTCGCCGATCTGCCAGCGAAACAGGGATTGCGACGCCTCGGTGATCCATGGCGTTGCCGCCACGACGTGCAGATAAGCCGATGTCATGATGCCGAGATCGTTCGAATAGCACCAGAACCCCTTGCCCATCGCCTCACAGGCGGCAATGAATTTCAGAGTTTTCGACAATCCGCCGAGTGCTGCGAAATTGCAGACGAAGTAATCCGGCGCACCGAGCGCGACTGCCCGTCTGAGATCCGGGATGTGCGTCGAGAACGGAATGCGCGAATGCTGGCGCAGCGCAGCCATCTCCTCGAAGGTCGCGACCGGATCCTCGTAGTTGCGGATGTTGAACGGCTCGATCTCGCGCAGCACCCAGCGCGCTGTGGTCAGCGACCACTGCATGTTGGAATCGAGTTTGATCTGCGCTTTATCGCCAAGCGCCTCGCGCAGCATGCGCACTGTCCTGATCTCGAGCTCGGGATCGCCCATGATCAGCTTGCCCTCGAAGATCGTCGAGCCGTGCTGTTCTCGCATGCCGAGACAGTAGTCGACGATCGCTTCGGCGGTCATCTCGCCGCCGGCTCCGCCTTGAGCGGGGCGAAAGGCGAAATATTCCGAAAACGGAATGTCCTTGCGCACCGCGCCGCCGAGCAGCTTGTAGAGCGGCATGCCGAAGACCTTGCCTCTTATATCCCACAGCGCCAGTTCGACGGCGCCGAACGCCACCGTGGCTGCATTCTCGCCGGTGTTGGCGGTAATCTGCCAGGGCGGCACGCAGCGCGCCTCGCAGTCGGCGATGTCGAGCGGATCGGCGCCAATCAGCGCCGGCGCGATCTCGGCCTTGATCACCTCGCCGAAATGCCACCATGGCGCCTCGCCCAGTCCGACCACGCCTTCGTCCGTCTCGACCTCGATGATCGATTTCGAGGCGCCGCCGTAGAGACCAGCCGTCCACCAAAACGGAGCATCGAGCGGGACGTTGACGTGGGTGACGCGGATGTTGCTGATCTTCATCGGTTCCGTTCTCACTCGCACTGGTATTGGCTTAGCGCCCATTCGCCGGTCACCGAGAGAAGGTCGGATATCTTCCAGTCGCCATCGACTTTCCTGAATTTCCACTCCAGCCGGTGCGGGTTGCCGGCGACGACGAAGGCGACGACGACCTTGGCCTCGTCGCCTTTGATCGCTTCGATGGTCTTCAGGGTGTTGTCGATCTCCGCCTTGTCGTATTCGGAATTGTCGAGTGCCATGTTGGGATCGAGGCACTCGCCCTGCCCCGACTTCCGCAGCGCGTCGCTCTTGTCGAGCACCGACTTTGCCGGGTCGGTGAAATGGCCCCGCTGAGCCGGATCGACCTCAAGCCCGGCATGCTCGTAGAACGGCTTCACCACCGCGGTCGGCGAGCCCGGCTGCACGGGTACGGCCGGCGCGTTTTCTGCCGGCGGCAAAATTGCCGGCGGAGGTGCCGCACTGTCGGCCGGCGCGTTTGCGGGCGGCGCGCCGAACAGGCCCTGGGCGGCGGCGCTGCTCAATCCGGCCAGCAGGCACGCAGTCGCCAAAACCCAGGGACGGCAGCGAAGCACGGCGTCACTCCGGAGGCTGCCCGGCCAGGCATTCGAGCGCACTCAGCGTCCAGCCGCTGGTCTTCGAGGTAATGTCGGCGACCTTCCACTGGCCGTCGATCTTCTTCAACGACCAGACCATTTCGCGTTTGGAATCATCGCCTTCCGGAAAAAGGTTGAACGTCGCCGTCACCTCGGCGCTGTCGCCATCCAGCGTTTCGGCCAGCGTCAGCGTTTTGGCCACGGTCTTCTCGTCATAGTCCTGCGCATCGAGACCGGGGGCGAAGTCGATGCAGGGAACTTCATCCGGATGGTTCTTTGCCGCATTGTCGTTCAGCTCGAACAGTTTCGTCACCGGTGCGGTGAAGCGGTCGCGATATTGCGCATCGGCCTCGAATTTGACCGACGGGACATAAAAGAACTTCACGGCGTTGGCAGCAGGGCCGGCAAACGCGGCCGCCGGCACGGCCATCGAAAGCGCGGCAACAAAAAGTGGCAGTTTCATGGGTGTCCCCGATTGTTCACTGACGGAAGCTATCAGTACCACGCATCTTGCCCGTCGGCTTTCTTGCGGTCCATGAAATCCTGCAACGCGTCCTCTGCTGGCAACTCAGGCGTTCAGCCAGACATCCTGGAGATCCATCTCGAAGGTTTGGTGGACACCGTAGTTCTTCACCTTCTCGTTCATGTGGCTGAACAGCTTCTGCCAAAACGGCTGAATGATGACGCCCGAATCCTGTAGGATCTGCTCGATGTCCTTCATGACCTCGCGGCGCTTTTCCACGTCGATGAGCGAAAGAGCCTGCTTGAGCTTGGCGTCGAAATCAGGGTTCGAGTAGCCGGTTTCGTTCCAGGCCTCGCCGGTGCGATAGCCGAGCGCCAACACCTGTACGCCAAGCGGGCGCATGTACCAGATGGTCATCGAATAGGGGTATTTCGTCCAGTCGTTCCAGAATGTCGACCCCGGCAGCACGGTGCGCTTCACCTTGATCCCGGCATCGCGCAACTGGCCGGCAATAGCGTCGCCGGTGTTCTTTTGCCAATCGTCCTCGACGGTGATCAGTTCATGCTCGAAGTCGTCCTGCCCGGCATCGGCCATAAGCTTCTTGGCGCCCGCGGCGTCGCGTGTCTTCTTGGGCAGCGCGTAGTATTCCGGATGAATCGGGCTGACGTGGTGGTTTTCACCAACAGTGCCGCGCCCGGCGTAGCCAAGTTCGAGCACCGCTTTGTTGTCGACGGCCATCTGGAGGGCGTTGCGAACCCGCTTGTCGTCATAGGGCTTGTTCGTGATGTTGGTCCGGGCGACGAGCGTGGTCGCTGTCGCGACCTCCGATTTGACCAGCCCCATCTTGTCGAGAATGTCTATGAAGTCGGCCGGCGTCTCGAAATTGAGGTCGATTTCGCCGGAGTCGAATGCATTTATCGAGGCGTTGAAATCGGTTCCGTAGTCGATGAATTCGACGCCGTCGAGAAGCGCTTCACCGCCCCACCATTTGCCATTTTCACGACGCTTGACGACCGCTTTCTGGCCGACCGCATAAGACACCAGTTCGAACGGCCCGGTGCCAATCGGCTTCTCGATCGGATTGGCGCCGTCGGCGTCGAAGTTGCGATGGACCACCAGCGCCGGATAGTCGGTGAAGTTCGGGATCAGCGAGATGTCCGGCTCGTTCAGCTTCAGCTTCACCGTGTTGTCGTCGACCTTGGTGATCGCCCCTTCCCTGGCCTTGCCGGTCTTTGCATCGATCAGCGCACCGACGCGCGCGGCCATCGAATTGCCGGCGGCCGCCTTCTCGCACCAGCGCGTCAGATTGTAGGCCACGTCATCGGCGTTGAAAGCATCGCCGTTGTTCCAGGCGATGCCCTTGCGCACATGCAGCACGTATTCGGTGGCGTCGTCGTTGACCTCCCAGCTTTCGAGCAGAACCGGCTCGAATGTGAACTGGCGGGTGTAGCGGACAAGCGGCTCGAGCCAGCAGCGTGAAATGTTCGCAAGTTCCACCCAGTCGTAGGTGCGCGTGTCCTTTTGCGCCTTCACCGACATCGAAACGTGCAGCGTTCCGCCTTTCTTCGGCTCTTCAGCCAAAGCCCGCTCTGGCACGGCAAGTCCAATCATGCCGTAGGCAAGGGCCGTCGATGCGCCGAAAGCGCTTGCCAGGGCCAGAAACTCCCGCCGGTCGACGCGACCGGCGCGCGCCTCGCTGGCCATTGCTTCGATGGCGCTCGGTACGCGATCGCCGTTGCTTCTGAAGAGTGTCATTTTTTCCTCCCTTATGGTTCGCATCGGGTCTTCGCCCGTGATCAACTAACGCTGTCCGGCAGTTTCTCCTCGCGCCGCGCAATCAAATCTTTGAGACCATCGGCGATGCCCTCATCGAGCTTCGGCTCCTCATAATCGGCGAGCATGTTGCGCGCTTTCTCGCGGCCGCGGGTGTCGTGGTCCTTTGCTCCTTCCGCCTTCCACTGTTCGAACGAATTGAAGTCCATGATGCTCGGTATGAAGAAGGCGGACTCGAAATGTTCAAGCGTGTGCTGGGTGCCGAGGAAATGGCCCTGCGGTCCGACCTCGCGGATAGCCGCCATAGCCTCCTTGAAATCGTCGAATGGCAGCCCGCCAGCATATTTGTACCAGCCGACAAGCTGCTCGCAGTCGGTGGCAAATTTCGAATAGCCGCAGGTCAGGCCGGCCTCGAGCCAACCGGCAGAATGCCAGATGTAGTTGGCGCCGGCAAGGATGGCGGCATGCATCAGCATGTTCGCCTCGTAGCCCGCCTGGGCGTCGTTCAGCTTCGAGCCGACATGGAAACCGGACGTGCGCCACGGCAGACGATACTTCCGCGCCAGCGCGCCCATGAGATACATCATCTGGGCCGCCTCCGGCGTGCCGCCCATGGGAGCGCCGGTCTTCATGTCGACCGTCACCATGAACTGTCCGTAGATCTGCGGCGAACCCGGACGCAGGAGCTGTGTGAACGCGACGCCCGCCAGCGCTTCGGCATTGACCTGCGCGACCGCTCCGACGGCAGAGGCCGAAGTCGAGGCGCCGCAAAGGGCGAAGGGGGCGAGGATCAGCGGCTGGTTGTGGCGCGCATAGACTTTCATCGCGTCCAGCATGGTGGCGTCCCACACCAGCGGCGAATTGCAGTTGGTGATCGACACCAGGACCGGGTTGTCGCGGACATAGTCCTCGCCGAACACGATGCCTGCCATCGCCATCGTGTCTTCGGCTCGATCCCTGGAGGTCACGATGCCCATGAACGGCTTGTCGGAGTGCTTCAGCGCCGAATGGATGATGTGGAGGTGACGTTTCGGCACCGCGATTTCCATCGGCTCGCAGATGATCGAGCTCGACGAATGCAGCGCCGGCGCCATGTAGGCGAGCTTGTGGAAATTGTTGAGGTCGGCGAGTGTGCCGTAGCGCCTGATGTTGTCGAGGTCGCGCACGTAAGGCGCCCCGTACATCGGCACGAAGATGGAGTTGTTTCCACCCACACGTACGGAACGCTGGGGATTCCTCGCATTGAGCGTGAACTCCGACGGGACCTTCGAGATGAGCTCCATCAGCAGGGCGCGGTCGATCCGGACTCTTGTCTCCGAGACATCGGCGCCCGCCGCCTTCCACATTGCGATCGCCTCGTCGTCGCGGAACTCGCATCCCACTTCTTCGAGGATGGAGAGCGACTCCTGGTGGATCAGCTCAACCGCCTCGTCCGGAACCATCTGATAGACGGGAATCTGGCGGACCAGGGTTGGAAACGACGCTATGGGTGCGCCCCGCAGCGCCTTGCGCCCCAGGCGGCCACCGCTGCGGCGGTTGGTGTGTTCGCTCACTTCAACGGCCGGTGCGTTCATGAAGGCTCCATATTCCTGTTGGTGACCAATCTAGCCAGACAAAATGCGGCTGTGACGCTGGAAAATCCTGATCTCTTGTATAAGCTCAGCTTATGCGAAGCTTGCGCCACCTGCTGCCGTCGGCCGGCAGCCTGATCGTTTTCGAGGCCGCCGGGCGGCTGTCGAGCTTTACCGCCGCCGGGCGCGAGCTCGGTATGACGCAGGCTGCCGTCTCCTATGCGATCCGTGGGCTCGAAGAGCAGCTCGGCGCCAAACTCTTCCAGCGCCGCCACCGGCAAGTCAGCCTGACCGAGGCCGGCGACCGCTTCCATGCCGACGTCTCGCTCGGCCTGTCGCACATTCGCAAGTCGGCGGAGGATCTGCGCCAGATCGCCGTCGGCGCGCATGTGACGCTCGCGGCCTCGACCGCCTTCGCCTCGTTCTGGATGATGCCGCGCCTGCAGCAGTTTCGCGACGAATTGCCGGGCATCGACCTGCGCATCCAGACCGCCGACCGCGATCTCGACATCATCGCCGAAGACATCCCGCTCGGCGTCCGCGGCGGCGAGCCCAAGGAATGGCCGGATTATCATTCGCTGCCGCTGGCCGATGAGGTGATATTCCCCGTTGCCGGCGTCAGTTATGTGGCACGGTTCGGGCTGCCGGAGCGTGTCGCGGACCTTCAATCGCACCGCCTTATCCATCTTGAAGAGCCGTTTCGCGAGGCCGCCAGCTGGGACGAATGGTTCGCCTCGGCCGGTGTCGACATCGCCGATGCCGGACGCGGCTTGCGCATCAACGACTATGCGCTGGTGATCCAGGCAGTCATGGAAGGGCAAGGCATCGCGCTCGGCTGGGGTCACCTCGCCGAGCGGCTGCTGGCATCAGGGCTGCTGGTGCGCGTCACCGGCCACACGATGACGACCGGCAAGGGCTTTCATGTCATCTGGTCGAAGAACCGCGAACTCAGCGACAATGCCCGCAAGGTGCGGGACTGGCTGGCGGCGCAGGCGTGAGGCCGATAAATGCCCGGTCAAACGGTCACGACGATCTTGCCGAATTGCTCGTTCGATTCGAGATAGCGGTGCGCCTCGACGATCTGGTCGAACGGAAAGGTTCTGGCGATTGCCGGCTTCAGCGAACCCGAGCTCAGTCCGTCAAGGATGAACGCCTTGGCGGCCTGCAGCCGGACCGGATCGCGCACGATCTCATGGACGAGATAACCGCGCAGCGTCAGTGTCTTTGCCAGCACTGCAGGTAGCGGAAAGGGTGTCGGGTCGAGGCTCAAGCCGCCATATTCGATGAGAATGCCACCCGGTGCCATCGCTGCCGTCAGAGGCTTGAAAATCGGGCCGCCGACGGCATCGAACACCACGCGCACGCCGTCCGGGCCGGCGATTCGCTTCAGCCTGGCTTCCAGGTCCTCCTCTGCCGAGGCGATGACGTGGGCCGCGCCGAACTCAAGCAAAGCCCGCTTCTTGGCGGACGTCCGTGTGACCGCGATCGGGATCGCGCCAACCATGTTGGCGATCTGGATCGCCGCCAGTCCGACGCTGCTCGATGCCGCAGTGATGACAACAAAGTCCTCCCTGCCGAGTTTGGCAATGTCGATCAGCGCACCGTAGGCGGTGAGATATTGCATCCACGCTGCGGCGGCTTCTTCCCAACTCAGCGATGGTGGATGCTTGACGACGAGCTCGGCGGGATATGTGGCAATCTCACCATAGGCAGGCCAGCGGGCCATCGATAATGGCGGCACGATGCTGACGGCATCGCCGGGCGCAAACCCGTCCACGCCTTCGCCGACCATCTCGACGATACCCGCCGCCTCGAGCCCAAGACCGGAAGGCAACGGCGCGGTCTGGATGTAGGTCCCCGAACGCAGCAGCGCCTCGGCGCGGTTTATACCCAACGCCTTGACGCGGATCTGAATCTCACCGCTCGCGGGCGCAGGCGTGTCAACATTCTCGATGCGCAGGACCTCGGGACCACCGAGCTCATGAAAGCGAACGACACGTGCCATCGGTCACAACTCCAAAATATTTGAACTGAATCAGCTATGCCAGCGGCGATCAGGCGGATAAATAGCCACTTGAGTAGACCAGCAGAAACTGTAGATTTTGAATATGGATCGCCTTACGAGCATGGCCGTGTTCGTCAAAGCCGTCGACCTTGGCTCGTTCGCGGCCGCGGCGACGGCTCTCGATCTGTCCGGGCCGATGGTCGGCAAGCATGTCCGGTTTCTCGAGGAGCGCCTGAGCGTGCGCCTCATCAACCGGACCACGCGCCGCCAAAGCCTGACCGATTTCGGGCGCGCCTATTATGAACGCTGCCGGTTGGTGCTTGCCGAAGCGGAGGCCGCGGATGCACTCGCCGCCGACCAGCTTGCCGAACCGCGCGGAAAGCTGCGTGTCCTGATGCCGGTGCATTTCGGCCGGCGCTGCGTTGCCCCGATCCTGTTCGGGCTTGCGCAGCAATATCCGGCGCTGGAACTTGACCTATCGTTCAGCGATGCCATCGCCGATCTGGCAGAGGATGGCTGCGACCTTGCCATCCGAACGGGCGATCTGGAGGACCAGACTGGGGTGATAGCGCGTCGCATCGCGCACCAGCACATGGTCGTCTGCGCATCGCGGTCCTATCTCGACAGGCACGGCCAACCGCAGGAGATAGATGACCTCGGCCGCCATCATGCGATCATCTACCGCCGTTCCGGGCGTGCCGTTCAGCCGTGGCTGTTTCCGCGCAACGGCCAGCCCGCGGCGGAGGTCAGGCCCGTCAGCAGATTACGGCTCGACGATCTCGATGCCATCGCCGATGCCGCGGCCGCCGGCATGGGACTCGCCTGGCTGCCATACTGGATGGTTCGCCAGCGCATCCAGGCCGGCGCACTTGTCCCGCTGTTGCCGGAACAATCCCGGTTTCTCTACAACGTTCATGCCCTGTGGTTGCAGACGCCTCATCTGCCGATGAAAGTCCGCCTTGCCGTCGATGCACTGTCGGCAGCGTTGCCCAAGCTCATGAGTTGAAGTGCACAGCCGCGGTCGGCTGCGTGGATTTCCTCAATTCCGCCCTCCCGCATCGACCACGAATCCGCCTATAGTGCCCCATGCCGATCCGCCAGCTTTCCGAAACGATGATCAACCAGATCGCCGCCGGCGAAGTCATCGAGCGTCCGGCAAGCGTGGTCAAGGAACTGGTCGAGAACGCGCTCGATGCCGGTGCAAGCCGTGTCGAGATCGTCACCGTCGGCGGCGGGCTGAACCTGATCCGCGTCAGCGACGACGGCTCGGGCATTCCGGAAAAGGAACTGGCGCTGGCGATTGCGCGCCATTGCACCTCCAAGCTCGCCGACGACATTCACGACATCCGCTCGCTCGGCTTTCGCGGCGAGGCCTTGCCGTCAATCGGCTCGGTGGCGCGGCTGTCGATCCGCTCGCGCACCGCGTCCAGTGAAAACGCCGCCGAGATCGGCATCGACGGCGGCCGCGTCTCCGCGGTCCGGCCGGCGGCGGCAAATCGCGGAACCACGGTCGAGGTGCGCGACCTGTTCTTCGCCACGCCCGCAAGGCTCAAATTCATGAAGGGCGAGCGCGCCGAAAGCTCGGCCATCGGCGACGTGGTCAAGCGCATCGCCATCGCCTTTCCCGCCGTGCGCTTCACCCTGGCCGGCCCGGACCGCTGGACGCTGGAACTGCCGGCGACCGACGACAGCCCGGAAGGCCGGCTGCGCCGGGTGGCGCAAGTGATGGGCGCCGACTTTCCGGACAATGCGATCGCCATCGACGCGATGCGGGACGGCGTGCATCTCGCCGGCCATGTCTCGGTCCCCTCCTTCACCCGCGCCAACGCGCTGCAGCAATACGCCTATGTCAACGGCCGCCCGGTGCGTGACAAACTGATCGCCGGCGCCATTCGCGGCGCCTTCGCCGACGTGCTGCCGCGCGACCGCCATGCCGTCACCGTGCTGTTCCTGGCGCTCGATCCGGCGATCGTCGACGTCAACGTCCATCCGGCCAAGGCAGACGTGCGCTTCCGCGACCCGGGGCTGGTGCGCGGGCTGATCGTCGGCGCTATCCGCGAAGCGCTGGCCAATGCCGGCATCCGCGCCGCCACCACCGGGGCCGCCGGCATGATGGCGGCGTTCCGGCCAGGCGCCGCATCCTATGCGCATGGCGGCCCGGCCAACGGTCACCGCAGCTACGAGGCCGCCTATCGGGCATCGGGCTTTTCCGGGTTCGATCCTGCCCGTTCGCCGCAGCGGCCGCTCGATATGGGCGACGGGTTCGGCGAGGACGAGCAGGCGGCCTTCGACGCGGGGCCGCTGCACAGCGCCGATGCGCGCGCCGGGCAAAACGAAGCGGCGGAAACGCTGCTCGGCACGGCGCTGGGCGCGGCGCGCGCGCAAGTGCACGAGAATTATATCGTCGCCCAGACCAGGGATTCGCTTGTCATCGTCGACCAGCATGCGGCGCATGAGCGGCTGGTCTACGAGGCCTTGAAGAACGCCCTCCACTCACGCGCGGTGCCGTCGCAGATGCTGCTGTTGCCCGAGATTGTCGATCTGTCGGAAGAGGATGCCGAGCGGCTTGCCAGGCATTCCGAGACGCTGGCCCGCTTCGGCCTCGGCATCGAGCGCTTCGGCCCCGGTGCCGTCGCGGTGCGCGAGACGCCATCGATGCTCGGCGAGACCAACGTCCAGCAGCTGGTGCGCGACCTCGCCGACGAGATCGCCGACAACGACACGGTCGACACGCTGAGGGAGCGGCTGGACAAAATAGCCGCGACCATGGCCTGCCACGGCTCGGTACGTTCCGGCCGCCTGCTCAAACCGGAAGAGATGAACGCGCTGCTGCGCCAGATGGAGGCGACGCCCGGCTCCGGCACCTGCAACCATGGCCGCCCGACCTACATCGAGCTCAAGCTTGCGGATATTGAGCGGTTGTTCGGGCGGCGATAAGAAACTCGCAGGGCGCAGCCCCCACCCGGACCTTCGGTCCGACCTCCCCACAAGGGGGAGGTAGGGAGCCTACCCGCCGACGCCTCGCGTGGAGCTTACCCTCCCCCTTGTGGGGAGGGTCGCTGCGAAGCAGCGGGGTGGGGGTACGAAAAGAGCCGCTGTAAAGCGGCTCTTTTCGAGTCAGGCACAGCCCCAAACCCTTTGCTCACCTCTTCAAATTCACCACGATGACGCCGCCGAGCGCCAGTGCGCCGCCGATTATGCCGAGCAGCGTCGGCACCTCGCCCAGCCAGAAGAAGCCGATCAGCGTCGCCACTGGCGACACCAGATAGAGGAAGTTCGAGGCGCGCGCCGCGGGCAGCCGGGAAAGCGCTGTTGCCCAGGCAGCGTAGGCGATGAGGCTGGGCACGATGCCGAGAAAGATGACCGCGCTGAGCCCGGCCGTATCGGCGACCGCCGCCTGCGCCAGACCGCTCGGCAGGAACGGCGACAGGCAGAGCGCGCCAAGCACCATGTTCGAGGCCGAGATGGTCAGCGGGTGGTGGCGACCAAACAGCGGCTTCTGGACGATGGTGTTGACGGCCGAGCACAGCGCCGAGCCGAGGACAAGCAGCGCACCATTGTTGAAATGCAGCCCTTGCCCCTCGCCCATGGCGATGATCCCGATACCGGCGAAGGACAGGAATGTGCCGGCCCAGGCCAGGCCCGAGAAGCGTTCGCCGAGCAGCGCCATGGCCATGATGGCGGTGAAGATCGGGCTGACATTGATGATGAAGCCGGCCGCACCGGCCGAAACGGTCAGCTCGCCGAAATTGAGCATCACCGTGTAGAGTGCGACGAAGACGGCACCACCGAAGACAAAGCGCCAGAGTTCATCGAGCCTGGGCAGTGCCGGCCGCTTGACCGCGAGGAAGATCGCCGCCGGAACCGCGGCGATGGCAAAGCGCAGCGCGCCAAGTTCCAGCGGCCCGAAAGCGGCAAGGCCGGCGCGGATCGCCGGAAAGGCGGAGGCCCAGCCGACCACCGTCAGCGCCACCGCGATGGCAGCCGTGGCATCCATGCGCTGTGTCGTATTCAACGTGCCGGTGTAAGCGCTCATCTGGGTGCCCTCGCGATCCAATGCCATGAAGTAGAGAAACGCTATTGCGGGTCGGTTGACAAACGAACAAATCGAGGATCACCTGTGACTATGGATCACAGCTTAGACCCGATGCTGCCGCTCGAAACGCTGCGCGCCTTCGACGCCGCGGCTCGGACCGGCAGCTTTTCGGCGGCGGCCGAGAAGCTCAACATCACCCACGGCGCCGTCAGCCGGCAGATCGCCAAGCTCGAGGGCTGGCTTGGGCTGAAAGTCTTCGATCGCGGCGCGCGCGGCGTCTCGCTGACCGTCGAAGGCAATCGCCTGCATCTGCGCACCACCGAAGCCTTTGCCCTGATCGCCAGCAATTCGGACCGTTGGGTCGAGCCGCGCGGCACGGCGGTGGTGCGGCTGACCTCGATCCCCTCGGTCAGCGGGCTGTGGCTGATGCCGCGCATGGCGGCGCTGGAGAACCACCCGTCCAAGCTGCGTATCGTGCTCGACGTCGACGTCCGCCAGGGCGATCTTGCCGACGAGGGCATCGACCTGTCGATCCGCTGCGGGCGCGGTCGCATTCCGGGCCGGATCTCGGTGCAGCTTTTCGAAGAATATGTGTTCCCTGTCGCCTCGCCGGGACTGGCCAGAGACATCGGTCGCGGAGATCCCGCCCGACTGCTCGAATTTCCGGTGATCAATGATTCCGACGCTTCGGCCTGGCGCGCCTGGTTTGCGGCGCAGGAGATGGACTATCGGCCGCGGCCGCACGACCGCCGTTTCGAGGACTACAACCTCGTGCTCGACGCCGCCGCGCACGGGCTCGGTATTGCGCTGGCACGTCCGCCGTTGACGGTGGACCAATTGAAATCGGGCCGCATCGTCGCCGTAGACGAGCGCAGTGCGCTAAGCCCGATATCTTACTGGCTCGACCGGCCGCTGGGGCGCCCGCGCGCCGCGGCCGCCGAGCTTGCCCGGCGCATCGCCGTCCAGGCAGGGCTGCCAGCGGAGAAGATCGAAGAGTTTATCATCGCCGAAGAATGAGATGCCTAAGGCGCGTCGCGTTCGACCGGCCTGATGCGACGTGCTTCAGGTTCTTGTGTTTATGCATGTCGTTATCGCAAAACCGCTGCACACATGCATTGGCATCCGCTTTGCCGGCTTGTTCGAGCAAGTGCCACCAGAAACAGAACCAGGCAAGGCCAACCGAGCTTGACCTCGCCGCAATTTGTGGCGATGACATCGTCATGAATTTCGGCACCACCCCATGATGAACCGTTTCGAAGGACCCGGCGGCAAGGAAGCCCGCATCCGCTATCTCGACGGCGACTTCCAGGTGACCAGCCCCGGCGCCTTCGTGCGCTGCGCGGTGACCGGCGAGAGCATCCCGCTCGACGAGCTCAAATACTGGAGTGTCGCCAGGCAGGAACCCTATGTGAATGCCGCCGCCTCGCTGCGCCGCGAGATCGAAGCGCATCCGGAACTGCGCCGCCGACGCTAGTCCAGCGCAAATGGAAGCCGCCCCGTTGCGATCCTGCGCCCTCTGCCGCGGTGTCAGGCCGGCAATACCGAAAGGCTATCTCGAAATAAAAAAACCCGCCTCAGGCTCGAGGGCGGGTCACCGGCGAATCATCACCATACCGAAATTACTAGCATAGCTGCCGGCACAAAGCAAGAACAAAATGCGTTCGACCGGCGGAAAGCTGCAAATTCCGGTCCCGCATCGCCTTGGTGCTCAAGCTGCTGGTCAGCCTTTAAGCCGGCGCTGCCGCCAGGCATCCAGCGTCTCGTCGATGATGCGTTGCGGCACATGGTCGAGCTCGAAGACGGTGTCGATCTCCAGCACATCGAGCCCGTCGAGGAATTCCGGCGGTGCTGCGCCGTGACGCAGGCGGGCAGCGTCCTTGGCGGTGGTAATGAGGCCAAGCCCGGCTTTACGTGCCGTCGCCGCCAATTCGGCAAGCTCGTCCGCACTGTAGAAATGATGGTCAGGAAACGGTCGGGTCAGCGCAAGCTCGCCCCCGGCCTCGCTTACCGTGTCGAAAAACCTGTCGGGATGGCCAATGCCGGCGAACGCCAGGAACCGCCTGCCGGCCAGCGTCACCTTGCTGCTCGGGGCAGTGTGCGCCTCGAAGATCGGCCTGCCGGCGCGAGCTGCCTGGCGCACGACCGTGTCGGCCGCGGTGCCCTCGCCCATCTTCAGCAAGGCGCTGGTGAAGACCAGTTGGTCGACGATGTTTGCCCGCAGGGGCCCGCCGGGGATGACGCGGCCATTGCCGATGCCATGGCGCGCATCGACAACGACCAGCGCATAGTCGATGTGGATGCGCGCGCTCTGAAAACCGTCATCCATGATCAGGAAATCGCAGCCGAGCTTCTCCAGCAGGAGCCTGGCGCCGGCGGCCCGGTTCGGCGTCACCGCGACCGGCGCGTGTTCGGCCAGAAGCAGCGGCTCGTCGCCGACATGCTTGGCGGCGTCGTGGTGCGGATCGACGATATGCGGCTGCGCGAAGGAGCCACCATGGCCGCGCGACAGGAAACCCGGATTGAGCTGCATGCGCCGGGCCTGCTCGGCCAGCGCGATCGCCACCGGCGTCTTGCCGGTGCCGCCGACGGTGAAGTTGCCGACGCAGAGCACCGGCGCCTCGACCTTTTCGCGCGGCGCGTGCCGCATGCGGCGACCGGCGACAAGCGCATAGATGGCGGAAAGCGGCGACAGCGCCGTGACCCGCCAGTCCGGCTCTTCCCACCAGAAGGGTGGCGCTTCCGAGGTCACGTCAGCGCCCGTTCGCGCCCTTCAGGCGCGACTTGACGACCAGCGGCTGGATATAGGGCTCGAGCGACCTGAGCGTATGCGCCAGCGCACCGCGCATCTCGTCGACCGTCGCCGCACCCGCCGCCATCATCTCATGGCGGGCCGCCTCGTTGGTCAAAAGGAAATTAACGGCGCCAGCCAGCATATCGCGGTCGCGCACCAGCTTGGCGCCGCCGCTATCGAGCAGGCGCTGATAGGCCTCGCGAAAATTCTGGACGTTGCGGCCGGCAAGCACCGCCGTCTCCAGCATGGCTGGTTCCAGCGGGTTCTGGCCGCCCTCGGAAGTCAACGAACGGCCGACAAAGGCAATTTCCGTCAACCTCAGATAAAGCCCCATCTCGCCGATCGTGTCGCCGAGCAGAATATCGGTGTCGGCGGTGATCCTGTCGCCCTTGCTGCGCTGCGCCAGCTTCAGGCCCATGCCGGAAATCTGGGCGGCCAGCTGCCCGGCGCGATCGGGATGGCGCGGCACGATGATCGTCAAAAGCCCGTGGTGGCGCTTGTGCAGCATGGCGTGAACTTCGGCGGCGACCGCCTCTTCGCCGTCATGGGTCGAGATCGCCGCCCAGGTCGGGCGACCGCCGATCTGGCGTTTCAGCGCCGCCAACGCCCGCTCGTCGGCCGGCGGCGGCGCGGTGTCGACCTTGAGATTGCCGGATACAGTGACCGGCCGGGCGCCGAGCGACAGGAAGCGCTCGCCATCGAGATCCGATTGGGCGACGACATGGGCAAGATTTTCGAACAATGCTTCGGCAATGTTGGCGCGCTTCTTCCAGGACTTGAAGGAGCGGTCGGACAGCCTGCCGTTGACCAGAACCTGCGGCACGCGGCGGGCGCCGAGCTCCAGGATGGTCATCGGCCAGATCTCCGATTCGGCGATGATCGCGAGGTCCGGCTGCCAATGGTCGAGGAAGCGGCTGACCGCCGGCTTGAGGTCGAGCGGCACATATTGGTGGATGATGCGGTCGCCCAGCCGTTCTTCGGCGACCTGCGCCGAGGTGACCGTGCCCGTCGTCAGCACGATGTTGACGCCGTAATCGAGAATGCTCTCGACCAGCGGCACGACGGCGATGGTCTCGCCGACGCTGGCTGCATGGATCCAGATCACCGGGCCTTCGGGACGCTCGCGTCCGGCGACGCCGTAGCGTTCACGCCGACGAATGCGGTCCTCCTTGCCTCTGGAAGTGCGCCAGGCGACGTAAGGTCCGACCAGCGGGTAAGCGGCGGCCCCGGCAAAGCGGTAGGCCGTCAGGAAGGCGCGGGCCCAGCGCATACTCATTTCGAACCGTCCACAAGGCGATAGGCCTCGGCGGTCGCGGCATCGAGCGAGGCCGTGACCTCCTGGCGCTTGCGTTCCATTTCCGCGGCGTCGGCGTTGGCCGGCACGAAGACAGGCGTGCCGACGACAATCGAGGAGCGGCCGAAGGGCAAGTTGATCGTCGTCTTGTCCCAGCTGCCCTCGATCACCTTGCGGCGGCTGGTGGCTATCGCGGCAGGCAGGATCGGCCGGCCGGACAGCCGCGCCAGAAGGACGACGCCGAGCCCCGCATCGCGCGGCGTGCCGTGGGGAATATCAGCAATCATGGCGACATTCTTGCCGGTGGCGAGCGACTTTTTGAGGGCGATGAGCGCCTTGGCCCCGCCCTTGTCGAGATGCCTTGCGCTTTCGCGCCCGCCAGAGCCGCGCACCGCCTCGATGCCGAATTTCTCGACCATCAGCGCGTTGAGCTCGGCATCGGCGCTGCGCGATACCATGGCAACCAGCGGCCGTCCCTTGGGATAGTAGGCCGGGGTCAGCAGGTGCTGGCCGTGCCAGAGCGCGATGATGCCAGGCTCGAGCTGCGCATAGGCGCCGCCGGAAAACTTGGCCGATCCGTCGACCATGCGGTTGGTCAAACGGACAAGGCGGACGAAATTGGCAAACAGCGCGGCAAGCGCATTCTTGACGAATCGCGACTGCGCCAGCGGTTCGCGGATCTTGCGCCAGAACGTCTTCGGCTTGCGACGTCTGACCGCCGACCGCGGGGCTGATCGCTTGACCGCTTCATGGTTCATCGATGTCAACCGACAGCCTTGTTTTCGGGGTCGAGCAGGCGGTGCAGGTGAACGACGAAATAGCGCATATGGGCATTGTCGACGCTAGCTTGCGCCTTGGCCTTCCAGACGGCGTGCGCCGATTGGTAGTCCGGATAGATGCCGACAATATCGAGCGCGTCGAGATCGCGGAATTCGGTGCCGCCCAGCTTCTTGAGTTCGCCGCCGAACACCAGGTGCAAAAGCTGTTTCTTTCCGTCTTCAGCGGCCATGTCGATCCTTCACATATCGTGAGTTTGGGACAGGTCTAGACCAAAGCCGCCGACTTTGGAACTATTGATAGTGGTCAATTGTCCAGCCCGGCGATGACGCCGGCGAGCACGGCGAGGAGTTCGCCGCTGCCGGCGGCGAGCGGTCCGTGACGGATCACTTCGCCGGCATAGAGCGGCGCGCGGCCATGCCGATCGAGCAAGGCGCCGCCTGCCTCGCGCAGGATGAGATCGGCCGCGGCGATGTCCCAGTCATGCGCGTTGGCCTTGACGAAGGTGGCATCGAGCTGGCCGCCGGCGATCATCGCCAGCCGGTAGGCGAGCGAAGGAATATAGAGCACGCGCTTCAGCCGTTTGTGCCATTTCGCCGGCATCAGGTCGATCATCGGCTTCGGTCCGGCGATTTCGGCCGTTTCCGACGGCGGACGCACGCTGATGCGCCTGCCATTCAGGAACGCGCCCTCGCCCGGCAGCGCCCAATAGATTTCGCCCTTCGCCGGGCAGTCGAGCACGCCGGCAAGCGTGCGGCCGTTCTCGACCACCGCGACGCTGACGCACCATGTGGGCAGCCCTTCGAGGAAGCCGCGCGTGCCGTCGATCGGATCGACGACAAAGGTGCGGCGCGCGACGAGCCTTACCGGGTCGTCGACGGTTTCCTCCGACAGCCAGCCATAATCCGGCCGGGCCGCCAGCAAGGTCTCGCGCAGATATTTGTCGGCGGCGTGATCGGCTTCGCTGACCGGCGAGGTGCCGCCCTTCATCCACACCTGCGGATTGTTGTTGAAGTACTGCATGGCGATGAGCCCCGCCTCGCGGGCGGCATCGCGCAACAGCTGCAGGTCTTCAGTAGCGCCGGCCGAGACGGCCGGGTCAAGCTCCGGCAAGGGTCATTCCTTCGATCAAAAGCGTGGGCGCGGCAGTGCCGAAATTGCGGTCGAGATCGCTCGCCGGAACCATGTTGAGGAACATCGTCTTCAGATTGGAGGCGATGGTCACCTCGGCGACGGGATAGGCCAGCTCGCCATTTTCGATCCAGAAGCCGGAAGCGCCGCGGCTATATTCGCCCGTCACCATGTCGACGCCCTGGCCGAACACTTCGGTGACGTAGAAGCCGGTCTTGAGCGACTTGATCAGCTCTTCCGGCGTATTTTCCCCGGGCTCGATGGCGAGATTGGTCGACGACGGCGAGACCGACGAGCCGCTGCGCGAGCCGCGCCCATTGGTGACGAGGCCGAGTTCCCGAGCCGCCGAAGTCGACAGGAACCAGTGGTTGAGCACGCCCTTGTCGACCATGAACAGTTTTTCGCCCTCGACCCCTTCGCCGTCGAACGGGCGCGAGGCCTGTCCACGGCGCCGGAGCGGCTCGTCGGTGACGGTGATTGCGGCCGAAGCCACCTTCTTGCCCATCATGTCGCGGAGAAAGCTGGTCTTGCGCGCGACCGCGGCGCCATTGATGGCACCGGCAAGGTGGCCGGCAATGCCGCGCGCGACGCGCGGATCGAACACCACGTCGACAGGCCCGGTCGCCGCCTTGCGCGCGCCAATGCGGCGTACGGCGCGCTCACCGGCCTTGCGGCCGATGTCTTCCGGCGCGTCGAGATCGGAAAAATGCTGGCGCGAGGAGAATTCGTAGTCGCGCTCCATACCGGTGCCCTCGCCGGCGATCACGCTGGTCGAGCGTGAAAAACGCGAGGCGACGTAATGGCCGACGAAGCCGTGCGAGGTGGCGAGCACCAGGCCGCCGAGCCCGGCACTGGCACCACTGCCGGCCGAATTGGTGACGCCCTTGACGGCAAGCGCCGCCGCTTCGGCGGCAAGCGCTGCTTCCTTCAATTGATCGGCCGACACCTCGGTGGCGTCGAACAGATCGAGGTCGCGCGGCGTCTTGACCAGCAAGGCCGGGTCAGCGAGGCCTTGATAGGGATCTTCGGGCGACACCTTGGCCATGGCGACGGCACGCTCGGCCAGCATATTGGGGTCGGATGCCGCCGTTGCCGAAACGCTCGCCACGCGTTTGCCGACGAAGACGCGCAGCGAGACGTCCTCGCTCTCGGACGCCTCTGTGCCTTCGACCTTGCCGAGCCGCACCGATACACCGGTCGAACGGCCGCGTACCGCAACCGCATCGGCGGCATCGGCGCCGGCCCGTTTGGCAGCCTCGACCAAGGCCGCGACGCGGTCGGTCAGTTTCGCTGCGTCGAGCGTATCGGTCATGCGCATAATCCCGTTATTTGCGGCCGGCTACAGGGCAGCCGCTGCTGCACCATCTATTGTCCCGATGCCGCTTCTGCAATGGGAGAAGCGGGCAAACCGGGTGCATCAAGCGCCCAAACAGGACCGCAGGCCGCAGGCGGATGAACGGCGAGCGAGATCGACAACCCCTCAGGAAGCGGCCACCGGCGTCCAGATCACGTCTTCGATCCTGAGCGCGCCGGTGGCGAGCATCACCAGCCGGTCGAAGCCGAGCGCGGCGCCGCTCGCCTGCGGCATGATGGCGAGCGCGGCGAGGAAGTCCTCGTCGATCGGATAGCGTTCGCCATAGACACGCTGCTTCTCATCCATTTCGGCGGCAAAGCGCAGGCGCTGCTCGGCCGGATCGGTCAACTCGCCAAAGGCGTTGGCGAGTTCGACGCCGCAGCAATAGAGCTCGAAGCGCTCGGCGGTGCGCGGATCGTCGGCGCTCGGCCGGGCCAATGCCGCCTCCGAGATCGGATATCCGAAAAGAATGGTGTTGCGCCCCTGCCCCAGCGCCGGCTCGATTTTTTCGACCATCACCCGGCTGAACAGGTCGGCCCAATTGTCGTCGGGCGCGGTCCGCAATCCGGCCTGGACCAGGGCGGCATGCAACCCCGCGCGGTCGGTGCTGCCGTCGGCTGCAACCGTCGCCAGCAGATCGATGCCGGCATGGCGCATGAAGGCTTCGGCGACGCTCAACCGTTCCGGCTCGGCGAACGGATCGGCTTCACGGCCGCGGAAGCTAAAACGCTTCGCTCCGGCCCGTTCGGCCGCCAGTGCTACGAGCTCGGCGCAATCGCGCATCAGGCTCTCATAGGTCTCGCCGACGCGGTACCATTCGAGCATGGTGAACTCAGGATGGTGCAAGGGGCCGCGCTCGCGGTTGCGCCAGACAGCCCCGAGGCTGAAGATGCGCTTCTCGCCGGCGGCAAGCAGCTTCTTGCAGGCGAATTCCGGCGACGTGTGGAGGTAGAGCGGCTGGCGCTGCCCGTCCGGCCCGATCGCCTCGGTGGCAAAGGCCGACAGGTGCGCTTCATTGCCGGGCGAGACCTGCAGGGCCGATGTCTCCACCTCGACGAAGTCGCGGCGGGCGAACCAGTCGCGCATCCCGGCGGCAATGGCATTGCGCAGGATCAGCCGCGGCCGGCGGTCGGCGTGGACATGCGGCGTCCACCACGGCGAGGCGGCGGTCATCGGCTTCAGGGGAATTGCACAGAGGGCTGGCGATTGCGGCCAAGATGCGCTAGGCCGCACGCAACGGCCTCTCCAGCCGATTTGCGCCAACAAATTTTATCAGGATGGATACCCGTGAAGGTCATCGCCAGCTCCTTACGCAAAGGCAACGTCGTCGAAAAGGACGGCAAGCTTTATGTGATCCTCTTTGCCGAAAACATTCATCCTGGCAAGGGTACGCCGGTCACCCAGCTCGACATGCGGCGCATCTCCGACGGGGTAAAGGTTTCCGAGCGTTACCGCACCACCGAGCAGGTCGAGCGCGCCTATGTCGAGGAGCGCGAGCACACGTTCCTCTACCGTGACGGCGAAGGCTTTCACTTCATGAATCCGGAGACTTACGACCAGGTCGCGGTGCCGGAAAGCGTGGTCGGCGACATGGCGCCCTATCTGGTGGAAGGCATGCCGGTGCAGATCTCGCAATACAACAACATCGCCATCTCGCTGGTACTGCCGCAGCGCGCCACTTTCGAGGTGGTCGAGACCGAGCCGGTGACCAAGGGCCAGACGGCGTCCTCGTCCTACAAGCCGGCAACGCTGTCCAACGGCGTGCGTACCCTGGTGCCGCCACACATCAGCGCCGGCACCCGCGTGGTGGTGATGACGGCCGATGGCGCCTATGTCGAGCGCGCGAAGGATTGAGGCGCGAAGTCTGACGCGCCTCGCCGAAAGCGTCGCGGCGGCCGGTCATCGTCTACCGCTTGTGCCAAGGGCTTTCGGGCATTGGGACGCTGCACGCAGACCAAAGCGTCAACGCCCCTGCCAGTTCTTTCCTATTGAACGACGCCAGCGGGCAATCTCTGAGCCTCGAGCAACGCCGACCGTCCCTTTCGCCAGGTGCCAGGTGGAATGCCGACGAACTTTTTGAAGGCGCGATTGAAGGCGGCTTCCGACTCGTAGCCGACCTCGGCACCCGCTTGCGCGATGCTCATTTCGGGCCGTTCGAGCAAGCGTCCTGCCAGTTGCAGACGCCAGCGAGCAAGATAATGCATGGGGGAGACCTCGACATAGTGGGTAAAGCGGCTCGCAAACGCCGTGCGCGAGAGCCCTACTTCGCGGGCGAGCCGGTCCAATGTCCATTCCTCCCTGGGGCGAGCGTGGATGAGCCGGAGCGCCTCGCCGACATGTGGATCCCGTAGGCCTGACAGCCAGCCGCGCGAATCGTCGGGGAGGGTCTCGAGATGGCGGCGGATGATCTCGACAAACATCAGCTCGCTCAGCTTGGCGAGTATCGTTTCACAGCCCGCCCGCCCACTGCCACCTTCGGCCAGCGCCAGCCGAAAAAGGTCGATAACCCAACTGCTTCCATCGGCGGGCTTGCGGGCACACAGGATGGCCGGCAATGCGGCCAGGAGAGGATTGAAGGGACGTGCATCGCAGCCAAGATACCCGCAAATGAACCGGGTCCGCTCGTCTCCGCCGCCACCATGGATCACCGCGAACGGCAGGCTCTCGTCTATCGGCCGATAATACATCGCCATATTGGGTTCGCCCCGCGCCCCCGGCGAGGAGCTCAACACGTTCGGAACACCACCGGGGAAGACAACGACATCACCGGCGTTGACGAGCACCGGCGGCACCGAATCGTCTCCCAGCGCGGCCCAGCACGAGCCCGACATCACGGCATGAAAAGAAATGATGTGCTCTGCCTCCGGCATGACGGCGGCGGCAATGTCGGCCGTGCCCGGCGACTCGCCAACCCAGGGAGAGCTGGCGTCGACGTCGAAATAGATCGCACCGGTGAGGCGAACGGCTCGGAGCACATCGGAAAGGACATCCATGCACTACACCTCCGGAAACGATCGGCTACTCCCTTTGACAACGAGTTTTTCCGCCAGGCATCTCGAACTATCCGGCAATATGGTCGCCCGAGCAACTATCCATCCGGTCTAATCCTACTCTGAACGATCGGGCAACAGAAATGGACGATGTGACATTTGCGGGAACAACGGACGGGACTAGCGTTTCATCGGCCGGCCGACAGGTCCAATAACACGGAGGAATGTCATGAACGATGAAGACATCACCAAATTCGCAGCAAGCCTGCGAGGCGAAGTCATCCGCGCCGGCGACGCCCGCTATGACAAGGCCCGCAAGCTCTACAACGCATGATCGACAAGCGGCCGCTGATCATCGCCCGCTGCGTCGACGTCGCCGACGTAATCACAGCGGTGAATTTCGGCCGCGACAACAATTTGCTGGTTGCGGTACGTGGCGGCGGCCATAACGGACCAGGATTGGGGAGCTGCGACGACGGTCTGGTGATCGACCTGTCGGCGATGAACGGCGTGCGCGTCGATCCGGATGCCCGCACGGCGCGGGTGGGCCCGGGCTGCACTCAGGGCGACCTCGACCATGCCACCCATGCCTTTGGCCTGGCCGTACCGGCGGGCATCATCTCGACCACCGGGGTCGCCGGACTGACGCTGAGCGGCGGCCATGGCTATCTGACGCGCAAATATGGCCTGACCATCGATAATCTGATCGAGGCCGATGTCGTGCTTGCCGATGGAAGCTTCGTCACCGCCAGCAAGGAGCGGAACCCCAACCTGTTCTGGGCGCTTCGCGGCGGCGGCGGCAATTTCGGCATCGTCACCAGCTTTGTGTTCAAGCTCCACCAGGTCAGCATGGTCTTTGCGGGGCCGATCGCATGGGATCAGCGCCACGCCCGCACCATCATGCAGCATTATCGCGAGTTCCTGCCGAACGCGCCCGAAGAACTCGGGATCTTTCTCGGGCTCAAGACCGTCCTCTCGAGCGCACCCTTCCCGGAAGAGTTTTGGGGAAAGCGGATGTGTCTGCTGATGTGCTGCTACAACGGCCCGGAGGAAAAGGGCAGAGAGGCGCTGGCCCCGCTGCTCGATGCGCTGCCCGCGCCCTGGTTCAACTGGATGGGAACGATGCCCTATCCCGCGGTGCAGAGCATGTTCGATGGGCTCTACCCGAAGGGAATGCAGTGGTACTGGCGGGGCGATTTCGTCAAGACGCTGTCCGACGAGGCGATCGACGCCCATCTCGAGCAGGCGGCGAAGACGCCGAGCGAGCTATCGCTCATGCACCTCTACCCGATCGATGGTGCGGTCCATCGCGTCGGCAAAGACGAGACACCCTGGAATTACCGTGATGCGACCTGGTCGATGGTCATCGCCGGGATCGATCCGGACCCACAGAAAGCGGGGCCGGTGACGCGCTGGACCAAGGCGTACTGGGAGGCCGTGCATCCGTTCGATCTGGGTGGCGCCTACCTGAACTTCATGATGGATGACGAGGGCGATGCAAGGCTCAAGGCGGCTTATGGCGACAACTATGAGCGCCTGGCTACGCTGAAGAAGAAATACGACCCGAACAACCTCTTCCGGGTGAACCAAAACATTCGACCGGCTGCTTGACGGCGGCCCTCGTCAGACCGGCAAGCGTACCGGCCGGCCCAGCTAAGCCTCGGCCGGTACGATAAGGCGGCCGGTCAGGGCGCTCGCTGGCCGGCAAGCGGGATACTCGGCCGCGCTCGCCGACCGTGTTCCATGAGCGATGTCTGGCATGCGTCAAAAGCGGTCGGCCCGCACCCTTAGGGTGACCCGCAGCCCGCTTCAACCGGCAAGTCCGGGAGTAGGCCTCGCGGTCAACGCGTTATGCCTCAACGACTGTTTCTCGCCAGGCCGATCGCGCCAGCAGCCACCGATAGTTTACGCCTCGATGTGGACGTCCGACCTGACGACGACACCCTCCAGTGCTCATCGAGAACCGGTATTCCCTCCAGAATTAGATAAATTAGCAGTTTCTTAAGTGCCTTTGGAACTTTGTAGCTTGCGTTCCATTTTCAACCGCATGCGAGAGTCTGTGGTCCACGACCCTGGAATGACGGTGAACAGGTCACCGCCTCGCTACTCGCTGGTCCTGCCCATATACAATGAAGAACAGGTGCTGCCTCGGCTGATCGAGCGGATCAGTTGCCTGATCGGCCGGTTGGACGGAGAAACGGAGGCCATCTTCGTCGATGACGGAAGCCTCGATGGAAGTGTCGAATACCTGCGAAAGGTGGTTGCCGCCGAGCCGCGCTTTCGGCTGATCGAATTTTCCCGCAATTTCGGCCACCAGATGGCGATTACCGCCGGTATGGATGCCGCTGCGGGCGATGCCGTCATCGTCATGGATGCCGACTTGCAGGACCCGCCGGAGGTCGTTCTCGATCTGGTGGCAAAGTGGAAGGAAGGCTTCGAGATCGTCTATGCCCGCCGAGTCAAGCGCGACGGCGAATCCTGGTTCAAGCGCTTTACGGCAAGTCTTTTCTATCGCCTGCTGGAGAAAATGACGTCGGTCGATATTCCGCGCGACGTCGGCGACTTTCGCCTGGTCGGCCGCAAGGCGCTGGAAACCTTCAAGCATATGCCCGAACATGACCGCTTCGTCAGGGGCATGTTCGGCTGGATGGGCTTCAAGCAGACGGCAGTGCCATTTGAGCGCCACGCGCGAACCCTGGGCCAGACCAAATACCCATTCTGGAAGATGATGCACCTTGCGGTTCACGGCATCGTCAGTTTCTCCGAGAAGCCGTTGCGCCTGGCGCTCTGGGGCGGATTGGCCATTTCCGCGCTTGCGGTGGTCTTTGGTGCCTACGCCATGTTTGCCTGGTTTTTTGAAGCCGGCATCATTGCCGGGTGGACATCCACGGTGGTGATCGTGTCGCTCCTGTGCGGCATTAATCTTTTCATGACCGGCGTGGTCGGGCTCTATGTTGGCAGCATCCACGCCGAGGTGAAACGCCGCCCGCTGTACGTGATCGATCGGCTCACCGGTTTCGACGAGGCGATGCGTGCCGTCTCTGGTGAGCGCCGCCGATCGTTTCACAAGCCCAGGAGTGGAGTCCCCGCCAATGGGCGAACTCTTCGACAGCTATAATTCCAACTACGGCGAGGCGGTCGAAGGGTCCATCCGGTTTTCCGGACTCAGGCACGACTTCTTCCTTGTCGCCAAGGCGGACCTGCTGCGGCGTCTGGTGGTCGAGCGAAAGCTTCGGCAGGGTGGGTCGACTGTAAGGGCGCTGGATGTCGGCTGCGGCGTCGGTTCGCTCCACCCCTATCTCGACGGCGCTTTCGACAGCCTCGATGGCTGCGACGTCTCGCAAGACTCGATTTTGCGCGCCAGCCAACACAATCCGCGTGTGGCCTACAGGACCTGCAGCACGCAGGGGCTGCCTTATGAGGACGGCACGTTCGATCTGGCTTTCGCCAGTTGCGTCGTCCATCACGTTCCGCCCTCCTCCTGGCTCGATTTCTTCCTGAAAATGCGGCGCGTCGTGCGGCCAGGCGGGGTCGCCTGCATCATCGAGCACAATCCCTATAATCCGATGACGCGCCTTGCGGTGTTCCGGTGTCCCTTCGATCACGACGCAGTCCTGCTCAAAGCCGCCAGAGCAAGGTCCCTCTTTCAGGAAACAGGCTTCAGCGACATCCGCTCCGAGCATTTTCTGCTGCTGCCCTCGGCAAGGCCCTTGGCCAAAAAGGTCGAGCGTCTGCTTTCTGCCCTGCCGCTTGGAGCCCAGTACGTGTGCAGCGCTTATGTCTGAGCGCCGTTCGACCGGCGACGCCGGGCTGAGGCTGCTGGCGCGCTTCGGGTCGGTCGGCATCGCTGCAACGATCCTATATGCAGTGATGGCCACCGCTTTGGTCGAATGGCAACGGTTCGGCCTCTCGCCGGTCGGTGCCTCGCTCGCAGCTTATACCGCTGCCGCCCTGTTTTCTTATCTCGCGCATAAGTTCGTGACCTTCGCGTCGAGCGGATCGCATCGATCGGAGGCTCCGCGTTTTCTCTTGCTGACGGCAACCGGCTTCGCGGTGGCTTACGCGGCGCCGGCGCTTTTGACGGCGAAACTCAGTCTGCCGCCGATCATTGCCATCCTGGTTACATGCTTGCTTGTTCCAGCGGTCAATCTCCTCATGCTCGACCGCTGGGTTTTTGCGCAGCGAAGACGCGGCCAGCAGCGCGATCGCCCGCCCTAATCCGCGTCAGTGGGATCGAGCCGGAGCGACAACAATTTGATGGAGCGCTTATAGATGTTGCTGGCGGCAGGAGTTTGCGGAATGCCGTCGAGGTAGTCGAAGGCGATGTCGAGTGTCTTGGCCTCGGCGAGAGCCGCCGGTGGGATGACGAACGAGACGGTGCGTGGCTCTTTGCCGGACAGTGTCACCGCATGCACCCGAACGCCGTTCACCGAGATCACAACCCTTTGCGTGATCTGTGGCGGACGAATGACAGCGGCCATTTGCACCGTGGCCGTCAGGCCGTCGCGAAGCGGCGTTATCTCCAGGCGAAGCCGCGAGGTCTCGCCCAGCGAATGGGTGCCGTCGGCTACCGGTCCCGACCAGCCGCAGACCCTCATGCCGGCTGCCTTTTTGGCTCCGTCGGACCGGAACGACACCGTCTGGCCAAGGGTGTAGCTGCCGACCGCATCGCGATTGAGGCAGGTTGTCGTCCAGTCGATGTAATAGGCGCGATAGTCGGCATTGACGTTTGGATTGAGAGCAAGCGCAAGGATGATGACTTCCGCCCCGGCCAGAACCGCCGCCAGCGTGTAGCCGCCAAGCGAGGCCGCGCGCCGATGCGGGCCCGGAGTGCTAGACCAGGGCAAGATAGCCCCCGATCCATGCCACCATCATGAAATAGCAGGCGCCCAGGAAGAGACCCAGAGCCGAAAGAAAAGTCAGCTTCGACGCCGACAATAACGTGGTCAGCAACATTGTCAGAGGCGCAAGCCCAATGACGTATCTGACCATCGAGGCCAAGTTCGTGATCAGCGGCAGGATGATGCAGCAGGCGCAGAACAACGCGGCGCCATATTGCCTGCGAACCGCCAGAACCGCCGATAATGCCAGTCCTATGAGTGCGGCGAGCGCGCTCCATTGCGGCGCCGTAGGCAGCCATCCAGTCGTCGGAACGGCCGAGAGTCCATCCCATATGAAGGCGAGCGGATTGCCCGCCACCCGTCCAAACGCGCGCTGGACGTGCAGGAAGGCAAAGCCGTCCCCGACTGTCAGGTAGAGGAACAGGATGTAGGCGAACAAGCCGGCAGGCGAGATGAGAATTGCAACGAGCAGATCCGGTCGGCCAAGCACCCAGCGTGGGAAAGAAAGCATCGATCCGCCCTTTGCGCGGTAATCCCTGAACATCTGAATGACGGTCGCAAATACAACAAGCACTCCGACGAGCCTGGTTGCCGACAGGAGAGCCGATGACAGCCCCGCGGCCAGATAGCTGGAGTGTTTGAGTTTCAGAAAAACGCACGACGTCAGGAGCACGAAAAGAGGTTCGGTCAGGAAAGTCGTGAAGTGAAAGGAGAACGGGCCGCTGAGCAGAAAGGCGCAATACAGCACATAAGCGCGTATGTTCTTCTCGAGCAGCGGCCACGCCACCAGGCAGGCGGCGTAGCTGCATGCAAGCGATGCGATCGATGCGACCAGTATCGTCGAAAAAGGGAAAACAGACCGGATGGCCGCTACCAGCATCGGATAGAGCGGGAAGAAGCCCCACCGTCCGACATTGCTCTGGCCTGGAATGGGAAAGCGCTCATAGCCATGTTCGGAAATGCCGACATACCACGCGCAATCCCAGCGGCAGAGCGCCTGGGCATAGGCCGCGAAGCCGGGTTCTGCCGAAACCGAAGCAAATGCGGCATAGCGGATGGCCAGTCCACTGACGGCGAACAGCAACGGCACCGCCACGACGGCGACCGCAATATAGCGACCGCCGGGACGCGCGACAGCTTTGAGCGCCAAAATCTGCCTCCACCCGTTCAAGTGGCTGGCGCCACTCAAAGCTAGATGACGCGCGCCCGGGCGAATTCAAGGCATGCAACGCGGCTCCAAAATTGGCGATACCGCCTATCCGGCGTCCCTGAGCCAGACCAGCATCTCGCCGCATCACGTTGAAATGGGTTCAGTCGACGCGTTTAACCCGTCGCGTAGGTATTTGTGCAGTCAAGCTGTTGGACACGATAGTTCGAATCCCGATACCGCGCCGGTGTACTCGGCCCTTGAGAATCCTCCAGCCTTCGGCAACATGGCGGCAAGGCTGAGAGCATGAGGATGAGCAAGGTCATTTCCGCCGCATCACGGCGTTCGCCGCGCAAGACACCGATGGCGCTGACCGAGGCGCTGGTCGCCCGCACCTTGCGTGCGGTCGAGGATGCCGGGCCGACGCCGGGCATGGTCTACATGACCGATGCCGATTACGCGCGCATTCGCGACGAGGTGCTGGCCGGCGCGCCGGGCGGGCCGGTGAAGCTGTTCGCCTATGGCTCGCTGCTGTGGAAGCCGGCCGGCGAGGTCAGGGGTGGCGAACGGGCCGTGGCGACGGGCTGGCATCGTTCGTTCTGTTTTACGGTGCAGCGCTTCAGGGGCACCATCGAGCAGCCCGGCCTGATGATGGCCCTCGACCGCGGCGGCCAGTGTCAGGGCATGGTATTCGAGATCGCCGAGCCAGTGGGGGCCAATCTCGAAACGTTGCTGCGACGTGAGATGACCATCCTGCCGGCCGTCAACGTGCCGCGCTGGCTGCAGGTCAGGACGGGCGACGGCACGGGCCAAGCGCTTGGTTTCGTTGTCGATCCCGCCAATCCGCGCTATGCCGGCAAGCTCGAAAAGCGAGCGATAGCGGCGACCCTGGCCACGGCCGTCGGCCATTGGGGTTCGGGCGCCGAATATCTGTTCGAGACCATTCGCCATCTCGACGCCTGCGGCATCCGCGACCGCAATCTCTGGCAGTTGCAGGAACTTGTGGCCGAGGAGATCGGTCGGGCGCTGCGATCGGGCTTCATTCGTCCCTGAGCCAGACCAGCATCTCGCCGGGGTCGCGGTTGTCCCAGGCGAAATACGGCACGGCGGTGATTTTCGCGTCCTCGACCGCCGGCGGTTCGGTGCGGTAGAGCCCCTCTTCCCAGTTTTCGAAAGCCTCCTTTTTGGCAATCGCCGAAAGTGTCACGACGCCGCCCAGAAGGTTCGGCTGCTGATGCGCCTCGATGTCGGCCGTGCGCGGCAGAGCGATGCGGTGCAGCTGGCTGGAATTGTCGGTCTCCTCGACGCAATAGATCAGCGGGCCGCGCGCCAGTGCGACACGGCCGATATCCTGCCGCACCTGCGGATTGGCGTAGAGGCGGTCGACGGCCATTTCGAGGTCGAGCTCGACGCGGTCGCCCTTGCGCCATTCGCGGCGGATCGCGGCATAGCCGTCGCTGCTGATTGCAGCCAGATCGACCTCGGCGCCATTGACCTTGAGCGCTGCCTTGCGGCACCAGGCCGGCAGGCGCAGGTGCAAAGTGAACGCGGTCGGAGCTTCCGGTTCGACAGAGATCGAGACCGCGCCGTCCCATGGATAGTTACTGGTCTGGGAGAGCTCTATTTGCCGGCCCGCGATATCGAAACGAGCCGTGCCGTTTCCATAGAGATGGACGGCGAGTGCGTCGTCCGACAGGCCATAGAAATAGCTGCCGATCGAGGCGACCATGCGCCCGACATTGGGCGGGCAGCACGGGCAGCGATGCCATTTCCAGCGGTGGTGGGCGCCGCGGCTTTCGAGCGGATTTTCGTAGAAGAACAGCGAGCCGTCGAGCGACAGGCCGGAGATCGAGCCGTTGTAGAGCGCCCGCTCCATAATGTCGGCGTAGCGCGCATTGGGACCCATGCCGAGCATGCGGCTTGCCCAGAACACCAGGCCGACCGAAGCACAGGTCTCGGCATAGGCGGTGTCATTGGGCAGGTCGTAATCGGCGGTGAAACCCTCATTGTGCGAGGACGGCCCGAGGCCGCCGGTGACGTAGAGGTTCTTGGTCATGAGATCGTCCCACAGCCGGTCGAGCGCCACCCGCAGCGTGTCGTCGCCATATTCGGTGGCGATGTCGGCCATCCCCGAATAGAGGTACATCGCCCGCACCGCATGGCCGACGACCTTGTCCTGCTCACGCACCGGCTTGTGCGACTGGTTGTATTCGTAAGTCTTGAAATGATAGGCCTTGGGGTCGGCGCCGCGGGCCCGCGCCTCCTCGTCGAAATAATGCGGCTGCTGGCCGCGCTGATCGATGAAATATCTGGCAAGCTCCATGTATTTGCGCTCGCCCGTCACCCGTGCCAGCTTGACCAGCGCCAGCTCGATCTCCTCATGGCCGCAATAGCCCTTCTTCTTGCCGGGCTCGGGACCGAACGTCTCGGCGATATGGTCGACATAGCGGCACATGATGTCGAGCAGCTTGCGTTTTCCCGTGGCCTGGTAATAGGCGACCGCGCCTTCGATCAGATGGCCGGCGCAATAGAGCTCGTGGCAGTCGCGCAGATTGGTCCAGCGCAGGCCCGGCTGGATGCGCTGGTACCAGCTCGACAGATAGCCGTCGGGCTGCTGCAGCCTGCCGTACATGTCGATGACGGCGTCGATCTTCTTTTCCAGTTCGTCGTTGCGGCGGCGATAGAGCGAATAGGCGGCGGTCTCGATGGTCTTGCCCCAATCGGAGTCCCAGAACATCTGCGTCGTCACCGTCGATCCGGTGAACTCGTTGCCGGCGGTGGCCGCCTCGTCCGGCGAGGGTGAGTGGAACGGAATGACGACGCCGGGCGACGGCCGGTCCGGGTCGATCTGCTCGAGCATGCGCGCCTCGACGCAGCGGTCGTAGAGGATGCCGGCGGTCTTCGAGGCGACGGCATCGACGCGGTCGCCCCAGAAACCGCGAACATCGACCTGCGGCACCGGCAGCGGGCGGAAGGCGAGTTTTGGCTTGCGCAGCTCGGCAGCCGGCTTGGCGGATTGCGATGCGGTCATCAAATTACTCCGGTTCGGTTCGATTGGTCACTTCACGGCCCCTGCCATCAGGCCGCGGATGTAGAAGCGCTGCAGCAGCAGGAAGAGCACCAGGCACGGCACCATCATCACGGTGACGCCGGCCTGCACGGCGCCCCAGTCGATGGCGCCGAAGCGGCCGGACTGCAGCGCGGTCATCATGATCGGCAGCGTGAATTTCGACTGGTCTGTCATCAGCACCAGCGCCGCCAGAAACTCGTTCCAGGCGCCAAGGAAGGCGAACAGCGCGATGGTGACGATGCCCGGCCAGACCAGCGGCAGCATCACCCTGAGCAGCATGGTGACGTTGTTGGCGCCGTCCATGCGCGCGGCTTCCTCGATCTCGCGCGGCACCGCGTCGAAGGCGTTGCGCATCATGAAGATCGAGAACGGCAGCTGCAGCGTGACGTAGACGCAGACCAGCCCGGTCAGCGTGTTGTGCAGGCCGATTTTTGTCAGCACCAGGAAGATCGGCGTCAGGATGGACTGGAACGGGATCATGATCGTCGACAGGATGACGACGAACAGCAGGTTCTTCAGCGGAAAGCGGAAGCGCGAGAAACCGTAGCCGGCGAGCACGCTGACGATCACCGACAGCACCACGGTCATCACCGAGACGTAGATGCTGTTTTGCGCCGGCAGCCACAGGCCGTCGCCGAAGGTGTTGAGCGTGGCGTAGTTCTCGAGCGAGATGCCGCTGGTCGGCCACGGCGGCAGCGGCGGCTGGCGCGCCTCCTGCGCCGGCTTGAAGGCCGAAAGCACCGTCCAGGCGATCGGCGCCAGGAACAGTATGGATGCGATGATGCCGGTCGAGTGCTCGGCGATCTGCATGCCGATGCGGCGTTTGCGGCTCCTTGCCTGCGCCATCAGTCGACCCCCTCGGGATTGCGCAGCAGTCGCAGCTGGATGAGGCTGAGCGCCACCAGGATGACCAGCAGGACCATCGAAAGTGCTGCGCCATAGCCGAGCTTGAACGACACGAAGGACTGGTTGAAGATCCAGTAGACGGCGGTCAGCGTTTGGTTGCGCGGCCCGCCGCGCAGGATGATGTAGAACTGGTCGAAGGCGAGGATCGAGCCGGCCACCGACAGGATCAGCGCCAGCGCCAGCGTGCGGCGCATCAAGGGCAAGGTAATCGCCCGGAACCGCGCGAATGGCCCTGCCCCGTCGATCATCGCCGCCTCCTGCAGGTCCGGCGGGATCGACTGCAGGCCGGTCATCAGGATGATCATGGTGAAGCCCGCCACTTTCCACACCACCATGGCGATGATCGACCAGAAGGCCGGCTGGAAGGTCGCCAGCAGGTTGAATTTCTTCTCGGTCAGGCCGAGCTCGAAGGCGGCCGGGCTGAACAGGCCGGAATCGACATTGAGCAGCCACGACCACAAAAGGCTGGCCGAGGCGAAACCGATGACCGCCGGCATGAAGAAGGACGTGCGGTAGAAGCCGGTCAGCTGCCGCGGCCTTTCGATGAACAGCGCCAGCGGAAAGGCGACGGCGAAGATCGCGATCGTCACCACCACCGTGTAATAGCCGGTGAACTTCAGCGCGTTCCAGAAGCGGGTGTCGCGCAGGATCGCCCAGTAATTGTCGAGGCCGATAAAGCTATGCGCGCCCATCAGCGGCCAATTGTGCAGCGACATCCAGGCGGTCATGCAAAGCGGCACGATGAAGAAGACGACGACCAGGGCGACGGCCGGCGCGACATAGAGCAAGCCGATCCACTGCCGGCGGCCGGCGCCGACCAGTTTGTATGCGCGCGCTGGCGCGGCGGTGGTTGCTGTGATGGTGGTCATGCGCGGTCTTCCATTAGCGCTACGTCCCCCTCCCCCTTGAGGGGAGGGTCCGGCCGAAGGCCGGGGGTGGGGTCCTCCGCGAAGCGCGCCGACATCAAAAGAGCGTCGAGCACTGCCGCGATGACCCCACCCGGACCTGCGGTCCGACCTCCCCTCAAGGGGGAGGTTAAGGGGCTGCGGGGGTGGGGTCGCCTGCGAAGTGCGCCGACAGAAATGTCGAGCACTGCCGCAACGACCCCACCCGGACCTTCGGTCCGACCTCCCCTCGAGGGGGAGGTGGGCGCCGGCGCCTACTTCTGCGGCGCCGAATCGATGATCGACTGCATCGTCTCCTGCGCATTGGCGATGGCGCCGTCGACGTCTTCACCGAAGAAGACTTCGTTCATCATCTGGTTCCACGGACCGTTGGCCGAGTTGATCAGGTCGTTGAACACCACCGAATAGGGCGTGCGGCCCTTGGCCATGGCTTCGGCGGCGACCTTGTAGCGCGGGTCGAGGTCTTTCAGCGCCTCATTGGCGATGTCGCCGCGCACCGGAAGGCTGCCATATTTCGCCAGGATGGTCTGGCCCTCGAGGGAATAGGCGAAGTCGAGGAACTCCTTCACCACCGCGACCTTGGTGGTGCCCTTGGTGACGACGAAATTGTCGCCGCCGGCAAACGACGACCAGCTGCCGTCCTTGCCAGGCAGGAAGGTGATGCCGTAGTCGATATCGGGATATTGCGTGTTGAGCGCGCCGATGGCGAAGGCGCCGGACGGCGAGATGCCGATATTGCCGGTGGCGAAGGCGGCAAAGAAGTTGGAGCCGGTGTCGGTCTGCGCGCCTGATGGTACCAGGTCCTTCTTGACCATCGAACGGTAGAGGTCGATGGCGCCGCGCATTTGCGGCGTGTCCAGCGTCGCCTTGGAGCCGTCCTCTGTCAGGATGTCGCCGCCCGAGGCCCAGATCAGCGGCGTGAAGGTGAAGATGTTGCAGCCGCCGCAATTGCCGGAGAAGTAGAAGCCCTTGATGTCGCCGCCGAGCGCGTTGACCTTCTCGGCGTCGGCTTCGATCTCGGCCCAGTTGGTCGGGCCTTTTTCCGGGTCGAGGCCGGCCTGCTTGAACAGCTTCTTGTTCCAGATCAGCACCGAACTATCGGCCGAGAACGGCAGCCCGTAGATGCGGCCCTTATAGGTGCCGGTCTTGACATGAGCCGGCGACAGGCTGGCGAAGTAAGGCAGCGACTTCGCCCAGTCGGTGATGTCTTCCAGCTGGCCGGCGGCGGCGAAGGACGGCGTGTAGATCAAGTCGAGCGACAGCGCATCGGGTGCCGTGCCGCCGGCGGCGGCAGCACCGTATTTCGGAATGATTTCGGCGTTGGGGATGATGTCCAGCTTGATCTGGTTCTGATGCCCCTTGTTGAAGGCATCGACGACGCGCGGCATGAAGTTCGAGCCGTCGGCGCGAACCCAGATGTTGGCCGTGTCGGCGGCGGCCGGGCCGGCTGTCGCCAGGGTGCCCAAAATGCTCGCGGCGATGGCGAGCCCGGTAATGGTGGTTCTCATGCTTCTCCTCCACATGGTTTTAATTTAGCGTTTTAATTTAGCCGCGCCCCCAAGCGGGTGCCTATCGACACGGCCCGTTTCGTTCAGCCGTCCGGCGGACGGCCGCATGACTGACGCACCACCAGCCGGCACGGCAGTTTTCTGATGCCCGGCAAAGCGGGTTCGCCGCCGACGAGCGAAAGCAGGGCAAGGCCGGCCTCGCGGCCAAGTGCTGCCAGATTCATGTCGACCGAGGTCAGCGGCGGGCGGGTTGCCTCGGCGACGATCTGCCAATTGTCGAAACCGATGACGCCGACCTCGTCCGGCACGCCGATACCGCGCTCGCGCAAGGCGTCGATGACGCCGCGCGCGATCTGGTCGTTGCCGCAAAACACCGCATCGGGTTTTTCGCGCGTGCCGTCGAACCCCTCGCCGTCGAACAGCTTCCTGACCGCCTCGTGGCCCCAGGCCTCCGACCACGGGCCGAGCAGCGGCTCCATGACCGGCAGACCGTTCTCGGCCAGCACCGCGCGATAAGCCTCGGCGCGGGCATGCACCACGGCAAAGCTCGCCGGCCCGGAGACATGGGCGATGCGCCGCCGCCCGAGCCGGCAAAAATGCTCGACCGCCAGCCGCGCCCCGCCGGCATCGTCGGACACAAAAGCGATAGCGCCGGGATCGGGCTCGGTGAAGGCGTAGATCGCCGGAATGCCGAGATTGGCGAGGTCGACCGGCAGATGGCGGTCGATGCGCTTGCCGGTGGCGATGATGCCATCGACGCGCTTGTCGAGCATGGCATCGACATGCAGCTGGGCAAGGCGCGGGTCGTCCTCGACATTGCACAGGAACACCGAGACGCCGGCATCGACCAGCGCATCGGAAACGCCGGCCATCAGCGGCAGCGAAAAGCGGCCATAGGTGTCGTTGGTCAAAAGCCCGACGGTAAAAGAGCGCCGCCTGAGCAGGCTCTGCGCCAGGCTGTTCGGGCGAAAGCCAAGCCGCTGCGCCGTCTCGCGAATCCGGGTCCGCGTCTCGGCCGTCATCCGCCCCTGCCCGTTCAGCGCCTTTGAGGCCGTGGCCACGCTGACGCCGGCAAGCGCTGCCACCTCACGAAGGGTGACGGGCTGCTTGACGGGCGTTGGCTGCGCATCGGACGCCATGATTTGGATTTCGATCCTCCCATTGAGAAAAGCTTTTCTCTTATGGCCCCTGCGGGCGCTGAATGGTGGGGTCAGCGGCTGCGGGGCGATTTGGGAAAAGGTTTTCTCAGGGGGAGATTAGGACGAAGGACGTGGGGATGGCAAGGGGGAATGGCCTGGTTGTTCGGGCAGGCAACTGCGAATGTCTGCCCTAGGTACACGACGGGCACCGCGATCGAATAATCGCGGTGCCGCAGTCTACCCGCAGAGCTAGCAGTTCTCAGTCTGTGGATCGCACGCCTTGTTTTTCTGTTTCTGTGGCTTGGGCTTGACCGCCTGCTCGGGCTCGGCCTGCTGCTGCTCGGCCGCTGGCTGCTCCTTGGCCTTCCGCTTCTCAGGCTTGGCAGCCTGCTCCGGCTCGGCCTGCTGCTGCTCGGCGGCGGGCTGCTTCTTGGCCTTCCGCTTCTCAGGCTTGGCCGCCTGTTCCGGTTCGGCCTGCTGCTGCTCGGCGGCGGGCTGCTTCTTGGCCTTCGGCTTCTCAGGCTTGACCGCCTGTTCCGGTTCGGCCTGCTGCTGCTCGGCGGCGGGCTCCTTCTTGGCCTTCGGCTTCTCAGGCTTGGCCGCCTTGCCGGGCTCGGCCTGCTGCTGCTCGGTGGCCGGCTGCTCCTTGGCCTTCGGCTTCTCAGGCTTGGCCGCCTTTTCGGGCTCGGCCTGCTGCGGCTCGGCGGCGGGCTGCTCGCCGACCTTCGGCTTCTCAGGCTTGGCGGTTTCTTCGGGCTTGGCCTGCTCGGTCGTTGCTGCGCCTTCGGTCGGCTTCGATTTCCGGCCAGCCTGAACCTGCTTCACCTCCTCGATGTCTTTGAGCTTAGCTGGTTTGGCCTTAGGGTCGGCTTTCACCTCGCCCTCAAAGACAGCGACCGTATCGTTTTCCAGTTTGCCGGACTGCTCGGGCGCGTCGGTCTTGCTGACCTTGACGGCAGTCACCTTCTGGTTCGTCTCCTTTTCGATCACATCGACATCAATGACTTTGTTGATCACCAAATTGTTCTGGATCGTCACGTCGCCGGCCGGTTCGGCCGCCTCGACAATGCGCACAAACTCCGGCTCATCACGAATAACGACCACAGAAATGTCCGCGGCAAGGAATTCGCGGGTGGGGACCACAACCCAGTAATAATCCGGCGTCGTGTCGAAGATCACCTCGATTGAAATCAAATCCGGATCGCGGCGGGGCGGCAGCGGCGCCCAAATGATGTGCTCTCTGTCACGACGCCAACTCACCCATGCTGGCGCCCAGCGAGTGCCCGGAACCCAGTACCAGCCGATATCGTCGGCATAGCCCCACCGGCCGTAATGGTACGTCGCCCAGCCGAATGGCTCGTCGGACACCCAGAGCCAGCCATACTGCTCGGTATAGACCCAGTGTCCAAGCGTATACGGACGCCAATCGTCAGGCACATCAACCGGCACGAAAACGGTCGCTCCGTGATACGAGACCCAATCACCATAGGAAGACAGGTCTTCGTAGAACGTGCTGATCGAAACGGTGGTGGCAGCCCTTGCCTCGGACACAAGCGACAATGGCGCAATTGGGTTGGGAATCTCGACGACCGTGAGCAGGCAGGCGGTTACGCCGCCGAGCATCAGTCGCACCGCATGTTGGGCAAGGACGCGTTTCATCGTAATCTTCCTCCGAAACAGATCGCCCTTCATCGTACAAACCCGTCGGCTGCCGGATTGTTCCACTTTGCTGACGCTACCCGCATCCGCTCACGCGACGGCTTGGCATCGCACAATGATGCCAAATATCAGAGTTGCTTCATGAGGGCGGTCACAAATGCGCGCCGAAGGCGCGGCGATAGATCGTTGGTCAGTGGGCCCGACGGTAAAGGAGCCGCCGCAACAGGCTCTGCGCCAGGCTGTTCGGGCGAAAGCCAAGCCGCTGCGCCGTCTCGCGAATCCGCTCGCGCGTCTCGGCCGTCATCCGCCCCTGCCGTTCAACGCCGTGGCAACGCTGACGCCGGCAAGGGCGGCCACTTCGCGGAGCGTGACGGGCTGCCGGCAATGCAAGCGGGCATGGTGGGCAGGCAACGCGAGCGAGCGGTTATCCCGCAACGACCGCGTTGCGCCTAAAGAGCGGTCATCACCGAACCACTACTCGGACGTCGCGTTTTTGGGCCGGAAGCCGACGGTCCGATTCTGGAACGAACTAGCCAGAAAGGTGCCATTCCGCTGGCGACCTGCATCTTGGCCGCTTTGTCCGACTGACTCGCTGACGACGACAGGAAGCGCTGTCGCTCAACCCTCGGCCATAAGTTTATTGTCCGATCCAGCTACAAATCGCCCAGGTCAATTTCATCGAATGCTTGTAGGGCCGCTGCGTTGCGAGCGCGCTCAATCGTTTGCTCGAACTTCTCGTTCTTTTCACCCGATCCAATGAGCGGTCTAAGTTCGTCATACCTCGCACGAGCGGCAACACGCGATGTGACGTGTCGCGGCGACAATGTTCGTACCGCCAGACATTCTGGGCTATCGCAACCTTCTCGGACTGCAGCACTCAACGTTGCGATAACAATCGGCAGCGATACTTCCTCTTCTTTTGCAGATTGCCGCGCCGCCAAAAGGCGAGCCGGTAAGCCGGCAAAAAAGGCTAAGTCGGGGATCATTCGAAGGACGAAATGACGAGCACGCTTGCATTGCGCAGAATCGCCTCCATCCGGATAGCGAGCCTCAATGTCCTTGAGAGTTATGCCGCGCATCCAGTGATCCAGAAAGTCAGCGACAACTGGCAGGGCCTGCCGACCTTTCTCACTATCTGAGAGCTTCGCGAACTCGCCTCCAAAAAACCCCTCGACATTCTCAGGCCGCATCACCTCTAGCAATTTGGCAGGGTTCGTAACGAGCCAGCCCATTAAAGAATCTACTGCTGCTTTGGTGGACTGCGACGCATCTTCCTTACTAAAGGTATCTGCTATCTGACGAAGGGACTCGACCGCGACGCCTGTCAGTCCCGAAACTCTGTCCAGCCATCCGTCCTCGGCCGCGACTGGCGATTTGTTACGAGCAGCAAAAACAGCACCGATGCGACTTTCCAACCACTGCGCGTCTCCTCGCTGTCTAGCGCGAAAGGCGGCCAGCGACTTATTCAGCACTTTTCGCAAAGATTGGTCGGTCCCATCTGGGTCTACGGGAGGCAACCTGCTGATGAAGTACGCCGGCATGCCCTCTTCGGACGAACCGGCGTGGATCGTGTCGAGCAAAACTGTGGTCGGGTCATCAATGTCCAGGCATTGATCACTCTGCGAGAAAATAGACTGAAGGGTCATCCAGTGTTGATTGATCAGGCCCGCTTCCTGATCGAACTCAACTACGCGGCTTGGAACGACGAGGACGATCCCCTGGGAGCTTTCGCCCGCTCTGCCTGCCCTTCCAGCGGCATTAAGCAGTTCGTGAGCTTCTAGCTGAGCCATTTTGTCGGTTGACTGATCAAAGCGACTATCCCCCGCGATGATAACCAATTCACTGGGAAGGTTCATACCCTGTGCCAAAGTCGAGGTCGCAAAAAGTACACCAATGCCGTCTGCCCTCCGGAACAAGGATTCGTGCAGCAGTCGTTCCTCCCGGAGCAGAAATGAATGATGCCCTGCCGATCCGCCACTATACGTACCGTCGGATGCCACGCTGATGTAGCAGTGATCGGCTCCGCCCATCTCTTCGGAGGCTATCCGATACATTTCCAGCTCTTGCTCACTGAGAGCTACCGACGTAGTTTCCCGCAGGTTTCGAAACTCGCGTACGGCGGACTCGGCGAGAACGACCGACTGGACGAAAACAAGTGTCCTTAAACCTGCATCCGCTGCGGCCGCCGCGATCAATGCGCTAGTGTGGTTTCCGTTCGGAGTTAGGTACCAATTCTTGGCTTTCGTGGTTCCCGTAGAAAGTTGATGTTCTTCGGCCAGCAAAGGCAACAAAGCGTAGTCATTTCGTTCCTGCGTCGCCCAAGTCTGCAGGAGCCCAAAGAACCCAAAGGGCTGCGCGGAAAGTTCGCGCGCGACCGATGCAGGCACGTTTTTGTTTTTGTAGGCCTGGCGAGCCGTTTTGAGAACCTCATTGAGTTCATTGATCCTGCGAGCCGGGTAAACAACGGTCCCCCGTACCTGTCGCGTCGGCTTCCAGGCCAAGCTCATGGGAAGACAGGTTCGACCTGTCAATTCTTCAATCCACTGAGCGATCTCGCTCGTATTCTTCATCATCGCGGACAGCAGAAGAAAATCTGCGTTCGGCGCTATAAGCGACAGATTAAGGACGGCCAACATGGCATCGACGCCGCGTCGGCTTCTCTCCGCATCCCTGGGATGCAACAAGTGACATTCGTCAAATACGACAAGCCCGAGATCAGCGAACGCCTCGGGCTGTGTAGTCAAGAGCATTAGACAGCGCTCCGGCGTCGTAACGATAGCTTCGGGCAGAACCACAATCTCACTGAAAGTGACGTCATCATCAATGTCTCCGACAATGTCGAATTCAAAGGCGTTGAAAGTGCTCCTTAGAGCGCGGGCCGTTTGATCAACCAATGCATGCGTTGGTGCCAAGAAAACAACTTTCTCATCCCGCAGTAACGCTGTTGCAATCTTCAGTTCCGCAAGCGTCGATTTACCTCCCCCGGTCGGAAAACTGATTGCTGACGAAGTCCCTTTGTTGAGATATCCGCTCGCGATCGCTTCACGATGGTTGCGCCATAAGTAAGGACGATTGCGAGCCATACGTCGGATTACAGGCCACCAATCATCCTCGGATACCCCACCTGGTGCTGGGATCCGGCTCAGCGCCGAGCCTATAAGGTCCCGATCTACGGCTAGCAGGAGGTTCGCCAGATGAAGCGGGCCGGGGAAGAGACTAAAAACCGGATTACCGGTCCCAAGTAAATCCTCCAATTGGCCGACGCTTAGTTGTTTGACGCGATTGAAAAATGACGACGGCGCCTCGATGCCCCCGTCCGCAACATCCAGATCGGCACGGCTGACTATTCGATCCGCTAGATGTCTTACGCCTTTCAGAAGCTCAAGATAGAGCGCGCTAACTGCAATTTCTCCAGGCTCCATGCCAGAAGGAAGTTCGGGCACCGCAACCCGCTTCACTGTATTCAGACGACCAAGGCAAAAGCGTTGAATGGCCGTCAGAAGCGCTGCTTCCACAGCGCGCTGGGGGTCCGTTGGGATAGAAATGCGCTTTGCGCAGTCGGCGGCATCGGCATGCGCCTCCGCCACTAAGAATAGCAAGCTTGCGCAGACCTCAGGGGAAACGCTGGCTCCATCCAAATACGAGGCCGGGCGGTCTAAGTTTGCCGTGCTTAGTAGATAGACTTGATGCGCCGATGCTGCCACGAAGGCAGCAGCGGATCGATTTTCTCGATCTGGCAATAACGCGACATATGATTCGTATGCGGCCGCCAGACGACGCATCTCAAGTAATGTTCGAGAGAGCGATTCGGATGCTTCAATCCCGGGCTGTCCTCGAAATTGGATACGCGCAGCCACTATCTCCGCGAACGCCTGGGTGAGTCGCTTGGGCAATTGTTCAAGGTCGAGACCAGACAATCTGGGGGATGAAGCAATAATTGCTGCAGTTATTGGATCAAACATTGGCCAGCTCGTTCAATTTCTTAACAACTAGATTCGCGAATCCGGCCATCCATTTTCTAAGTTCTTCGAAATGCATGGTTTCCGCCCGCCGGCGTACAACGTCTCCCTTAGCCATCGAGTCGTAGTCTAAAAACAGTCGCGCACGATCGGCGTCTTCCTTATGCACGTCTCCAATTGTGATACTCACGCGATAACGGCGAGCCTCTTGCCAGAAAATTCGGTCGATTGCCTCATCAACATTAAGGCCGGGGTAAAGATGCTGCTGTGCCTCCAGAAGACCAGCTGCTTCATGCGTTAATTCGGCGACGCGCTCGCCCGCTTCGAGTTTGGCAATTCCTGGCCAGACGTCTTCCCTGATTGTCTTTCTCGGATCTTCGCTGGCCTTATCCTCAAAAATCACAATGGCTGAAACTGATTGTCCATCTGCGGAGACTTCGAGTTGCATACCATCGAAGCCTTTATGCGCATGGAATATATGGGGTGGCTTCAGAACCGCCCCGTCAGTTTTCTGCTGATTTGCCGCAATCCAGGATATTATCTGAAAAATCCAGCCATCGCGCTGCCAGGGGTCACCGTTTTTGGCGACCTGCATCTTTGCAATGGCATTAGCGGCATGAGCCTTAGAGCCTTTTGGTGCAACTACGTTCAGTCCCTCGAGGATTTGAGAGACGTGACGATACTGCCCCATAGCGACGCGTGCGACGCGTTCGGCTAAGAGATCGATATCTTCAACGGTCCAAGCATATCCATGACATATGTCACCGTGGACGATCGGCGTCAATATTAAGGTCACTATAAATCCCCCCGGTTATTCTAGCGGATTATATTATTAGGTGGAAGCTCGATTACTTCACGCGAGGAAAAATAATTCTAGGTTAAAGAAAGAAAAGACTATTCGCCACATGCCCCACGGAGCGAGAGGGAGAATGGCGAATTTTCAAGGAAGCCTACCGACAGCGGCGCCATGCTTTTGGGGCGCACGACCTATGAGATCTTTGCCGGCTCGTGGCCCAAGGAAACCGGAGACTTCGCCGACCGAATTCAACGCGCTGCCGAAATATATCGCCTTGACGAGCTTGACGCCGCGCGGATCCCTCCCGCGATTGATGCGATCGAGTTCGCAGCCACAAGGCGGAAGGTTCTGATCCGCCCTTTCTTGCTGTTGCGGTAGGAAGACTTCTTGATTCAGCCACAAGCCCAAATTGCTGGATTTGGCAGCTCTGGAAGGATAAGCTTGGTTTGTGGTTCAGCGATGGAACAGAGACTAGCCGCAATTCTGGCTGCCGATATGGCGGGCTACAGTCGGCTAATGGAGGCCGACGAATCCGGCACGCTCGCACGCCTTCGGACCCATCGCATAGAACTGGTCGATCCCGCCATCGCGAAGAACAAGGGCCGGATCATCAAGACCACCGGAGACGGCATGCTCGTTGAGTTCCAGAGCGTGACCGATGGCGTGAAATGCGCCGTGGAAATCCAACAGCGCATGAAACGGCGCAATTCGGATGTGCCGCAAGAACGGCGTATCGAATTCAGGATCGGCATAAATCTCGGCGACATCATTTTCGACGATGACGACATTTTCGGCGACGGCGTCAATATTGCCTCGCGCATCGAGCAACTCGCCGACGTCGGCGGCATCTGCGTGACCGCAGCGGTGGCGACCCAAATTGCCGACCGTCTCGAAATTGCCATGGAGGACCTGGGCGAGAAGACGTTAAAGAACATCAGCCGCCCGGTTCGCCTCTATCGCGTCGGGTTTGATAGTTCTGTCCTGCCGGAAGTCGAGGCAAAGCGATCCATCTCGAAACCTTCGATAGTGGTGCTGCCATTCACCAACATGAGCGGCGACCCCGAGCAGGAATTTTTCGCGGACGGACTGACCGAGGACATCATCACCGAACTGTCCCGCCACCATGAGCTGTTCGTCATCTCGCGCAATTCCAGCTTCGTCTACAAGAACCGCGCCGTGAATGTGCGCGAGGTGGCCGAGAAACTCACCGTCCAATATCTGGTGGAGGGAAGCGTCCGCAAGATCGGCGACAGGGTGCGCGTGACGGTTCAGCTCATCGACACGGCGAATGACGCTCATATTTGGGCAGACAAATATGACCGGAAGCTGGACGACATATTCGCGATTCAGGATGAGGTGACCGCGGCGATCGCAGCCACGCTGCCCGGTCGTGTCGAGGCGGCTCAGCGGGACCAGCTCGCGCGGGCGAAACCTGCAAACATGGCCGCGTATGAATGTGTGCTTGCTGCCAAGGTGCTGCATCACCGAAGCACGGTTGCGGATAATGAACGCGCGCAAACCTTGATAGAAAGGGCCGTCGCGCTCGACCCCAATTATGCCCATGCCCATGCCTGGCGGGCCTGCATTCTTGGCCAGGCCTGGGTCCATAACTGGTGCGAAGACAGGGATGCCGTCTGGAACAACATTATGGCGGCGCTGGACAGGGCGCTGGCGCTGGACAACAACGATGCCGATGTCCACCGCATCCTCGCGGCAGTGAACGTGAACAACAATGAGCTGACCACTGCGCGCTACCATCAAGAGCGGGCGCTGGCCCTCAATCCCAATTACGACCTCGTGGTGGTGCAGCAAGGCGAGTTATTGACGTGGCTCGGGAGGCCGGAAGAGGGAGTTGAATGGATCCGCAAGGCAATGCAGTTGAACCCGCACCACCCGGAGAGGTTCTGGAGCCATCTGGGAAAGGCGCATTTCGCCGCGCGCCAGTATGGCGAGGCGATCGAAGCTTTCATGCATCTGTCAACCATGGACTCGGCTCAGCACGCTTTCGCCGCTGCCTGCTACGGCTGGCTCGGCGACGAAATCGCGGCCGCGGCGCATCTAGGCAAGATCAGAACGCTCGATCCCCAATTCGACCTCGATTCATTTATCGCCACCCTGCACTTTGCCCAGGAGTCTGACGTGCAGCACGTCCGCGAAGGACTGCTGAAAGCCGGAATTGCCCACCTGTAGCCAGCCCGTGACTACGACCCAGATCCAATCTGGGACAGGCAAAAAAGACCGGCCCCCACCCGATGGGGACCTTGTGGCATGACCGAACGACGGGCAGGTCGGAGAAGCTTTTCCCACGGTATCGGTCTTTGGAAGCGAACAGGGAAAACCCTCCCCCTGAAAAAGCGCCGCGCTAGTTGACGGCGCATGTCGCATAAGGCCCGCGCCATTCGGCCCTGCCAGAAAGGAACCCGCCATGAGAAAACTCATCATCACCGAATTCATCAGCGTCGATGGCATTGCCGAGGTTGAAAAGCTGCCGAGCGTGGCCTGGAACGATGAGATGCAAAAGTTCAAGGACGACGAGCTTGCCGACAGTGGCGCCATGCTGTTGGGGCGCACGACCTATGAGATTTTTGCCGGCTCGTGGCCCAAGGAGACCGGAGATTTCGCCGACCGGTTCAATGCGCTGCCGAAATATGTCGCCTCGACCAGCTTGCAGGCGCTCGACTGGCAGCCGGCCGAGCTGCTGCAGGGCGCATTGCCGGACGCGGTCAGAGGGCTGAAGCAAGGCAGCGGCGGCAACATCTATGTGCATGGCAGCCTCAGCGTCGCGCAGGAATTGCTGCGCCATGGCCTGGTCGACCGCATCAGGCTGCTCAGCTACCCCGGTGCCGTCGGCCAGGGCAAGCTGCTGTTCCCGCCCGGCGCGCAATTGCCGCTCGAGCTGATCTCGGCCACGCAATTCGGCAACGGCGTGGTGGCGCTGGAGTATGCGGCTGGGATAGGCAAGCCGTGATGACGGCCAATCTCCCCCCTCGAGGGGGAGATGCCCGGCAGGGCAGAGGGGGTCGTCTCGCGTAATGCGCCAACCCCTACCGACGCAAGAGGCAGGCCGCGCCCGGTCGAACCGACCCCCTCTGGCCTGCCGGCCATCTCCCCCTCAAGGGGGGAGATCGCAGCTTCGGCCATCAGCGCCTCACCCAAGCTACCGCCCCCGCCCGCCTGCCTCCAGCTTCTGCTCGGCCGCGATCAGCATCTCGACAAACCTCGTCACCTTGGGCGGGCGAAAGCGGGCGGCGGGGTAGACTGTGTTGATGCCGCCGGAGGGCAGCCGCCACTCGGGCAGGATCTGCACCAGCCGTCCGGCGGCCAGTTCGTCCCGCACCAAAAAGTCCGGCAGCACCGACAGGCCGGCGCCGGCGCGGACCGCTGCCAGCACTGCCGACGTTGCGTCGATCGAAATCGTTGCCTGCATGCGCACGGCCTGCTCGTCATCGCCGCGCGAAAATTGCCATAGCAGCGGTTCGCGCAGCGCCATGTTGGCGACGAAGGGCAGCCCGGCGAGGTCTTGCGGTTCGCCGGCGGTGAACCGGCCTGCAAAGCCGGCGCCGCATACCATGAATTGTTGGAAGATGCCGATGCGCCGGGCCTGCAGGCTGGAATCGGCCAGCCAGCCGACGCGGATGGCCACGTCGATGTGGCCGGAAACCAGGTCGATCGTCTCGTCGCCCAGCGTCAGCTCCACCCGGCAGGCAGGATAGCGCGCGCTGAAGGCGGCGACCACCGGCACCACCGCCGATGTGCCGTAGTCGTTGGACGCGGCGATGCGCAGCGTGCCAGTCGGCTCGGCGGCGGCCTGCGCGAGCTCGTCGAATGCATCCTCGGCCTGCTGCAGGACCTGCAGGCAGCGGGCATGGAACGTTCGGCCGGCCTCGGTTGGATGGACGCGCCGCGTCGTGCGGATCAGCAGCGTCGTTCCGACATCGCGCTCCAGCCGCGCCACCTGCTGGCTGACCACCGCCTTGGTGATGCCCAGCCGCTCGGCGGCCCGCGTGAACGAGCCGGCATCGACCACCGCCGCGAAATAGGCCAGCCGGTTCAGGTTCATGCTTCGCTCATGGCAGAGGCAGTCTCATTGTCAGGCAATGGCATACATTATGTCTATTTTGTCGGCCTTCAATACGCATTCCGCTTTTGCCATCTTGCGGGCATCGAGGCCGCCGAATTCCGGATCCCAGGAGACATCCATGTTCACACGGAGAAGCATCATGAAAACCACCCTCGCCGCCGGCGCTGCCGCGGTCTTTGCTCCCGCCGGGCTTGGCCATGCGGCCGGCGGGCTTTCCTGGAAACATTTCCCCGCCGGGCAAAACGGCTTCTTCCGCGCCCCGGTGCTGGTCTCCGGCGCCACCGAAGCCGTGCTGATCGATGGCGGTTTCACTTACCCCGACGGCCGGGCCGTGGCCGAGGCGATCAAGGCGACCGGCAAGACGCTCACCACCATCTATGTCAGCCAGTCCGACCCGGACTATTATTTCGGCCTCAAGCCGATCAAGCAGGCGTTCCCGCAGGTACGGGTGATCGCCGCAGCCGAGACGGTGGCCGCCATCAACGGCAATGTCGAAAAGAAGCTCGCCGTCTGGGGGCCGCAGCTCAAGGAGAACGGCCCGCAGGCGCTAGCCGACGTCGTCATCCCCGAAGCATTCGACGGCAAGACGCTCAGCGTCGATGGCGAGACCATCGAGATCGTCGCCGCGGAAGGCCTCGCCAACCGGCGCTATCTCTTCGTGCCGTCGCTGAATGCGGTGTTCGGCGGGGTGATGATCTTTGCCGGCGTGCATGTCTGGACCGCCGACACGCCGACCAGGGAACTGCGCGCCGCCTGGCTCGCCAATCTCGAAAAGATCGCGGCGCGCAAGCCGGCAATCGTCGTGCCCGGGCACATGACGCCTGAGGCCGCTACGGACCCTTCAGGCGTCGAGCACACCAAAACCTATCTCGTCGCCTTCGAGGAAGAACTGGCCAAGGCCAAGGACGCGGCCGCACTGAAGAGCGCCATGGAAGCCCGCTTCCCCGGCCTCGGCATGGGCGTGGCGCTCGACATCGGCTCCAAGGTTGCCACCGGCGAGATGAAGTGGGGCTGAGATGGCCGCCAATCGCGAGCTGATCCGCGCCACTTACGAAGGATTACGCTCATGGTCCAGCGGGCGCTGACGCTCGACGACTGATGGCTGTCATCCGCCGAGACGGTTCGTGCGCTTGCTGGCTTCGGCCTTGGCGCGGGCCTCGACCGCCTTCTCGATCTCGCGCTTCAGCTCGTCCTTGATCGCCACCGTCTCGGCCATCAGCGCCTCGACCTTCATGAAATCGAGCACCCGGTATTTCGACACCGCCGGCCTGATCAATATGTCGGGCCGGCTCTGGTTCAGCTTGCTGGCGATGATCGACTGCATCATCAGCTGCGTGGCGCCGAACATCAGGTCGACGGAGGTCGGGAATTTGCGGCCCGCCTCGGTCGGCGCGCCGACCACGTCGACGGCGATGATGATGTCGGCGTCGAGCTCGATCAGGTCGAACGGCACGGGATTGTAGATGCCGCCGTCGATCAGCAGCCTGCCGTCGCGCATCACCGGACGGAACACCGCCGGGATCGCCGCCGAAGCGGCCAGCGCCGAATGCAGCTCGCCTTCGTCGAACACGGCGAGCTTGTGGCCATAAAAGTCCGTTGCCGTCACCTTCAGCGGTATCTTCAATTCGGCGAAGGTTTCGGGAATGGCGTCGGGCAGGAACGCCTTGAGGATGCGCTCGACATTGAACTGGCTGACCCGCAAGCCGCCCTGCACCGCCTCGGCAAAAGTGCCGGGCCGCGCCCGCCACATGCGCGTCGCCACTTCGGCGCGGCGGCCGAGGATCGAGCGCGTATAGTCGTGGATGTCCTTGCCGGTCATGCCCGCGGCCATGCCGGCGCCCATGATGGCGCCGATCGACGAGCCGGCGATTGCTGCCGGCCTTATGCCCAGCTCGTCCAGCGCCTCGATGACATGGATATGCGCCAGCCCACGCGCCCCGCCGCCGCCAAAGGCGATGCCGAAGCTAGGGCTCATCCCTTGTTGGCCGCGCCGAGCTTCGGCCCGACCACCATGACGGCCGGCTCGGCGGAGAGCAGCTTTTTCGCCACCGCTTTCACCTGGTCCAGCGTCACCGCGTTTATCAGGGCGGCGCGGCGCTGCATGTAGTCGATGCCGAGCTTGCCGAGCTGAATCTCGAGCAGCGTTGAGGCGATCGCGCCGGAGGAATTCAGATTGTTGATGGCATAGGCGCCGATGATGTATTTCTTGGTCGCCGCCAGCTCGGCTTCGGTCGGCCCCTCCTCGGCCATGCGCTTGACCACGTCGCGCACCACGGCCAGCGTCTCGGCCGCCCTGTCGGCGCGGGTCGAGGTGGTGATGGACAGCGCCTCGGAATGCTGGTGGTCGACGAGGTCGGAGCTGACGCTGTAGGCCAGGCCGCGCTTCTCGCGCACCTCGTCGAACAGCCGTGAGGTGAAGGTGCCGCCGCCGAGGATCTCGTTCATCAGCACCGCGGCGAAGAAATCCGGCGCATTCCGCTTCACGCCGGGATAGGCGAGTTGCAGCGAGGCCTGCGGCTGGTCGTAAACGACCTCGAGCCGCTGGCCGAGCTTCAGGTCGATGTCGGGAACGGGCGTGAGCGCCTGCTTTTCCGGCAGGCTGCCGAACACCAGGTCGAGCTTCTGCTTCAGCGTCTCGGCGTCGATGGCGCCGACCACCGCGATATGCAAGCCGTCGCGGGCGAAACTTGCCTTGTGGAAGGCGCTGAGATCGGCCGGCGTAATCGTCGCGATGCTTTGCCTGGTGCCCTGGTCGGGCCGCGCATAGGGATGCCTGCCGTAGATCGCGTCCAGCCATTTGCGTTGGGCGAGCGTATCGGGATCGCGCTCGTTGGCGGTGATGCCGGACAGGATTTGCGAGCGGATGCGGTCGATCGGCACCTGGTCGAAGCGCGGCTGGTTGACCGCCACCCGCAACAGGTCGAAGGCGCCGTCGCGCTGCTCGGCCAGCATGCGCATCGAGCCGTAGATGCCGTCGCGCTGCGCATCGAAGCTCATCTCGGCGCCGACATCGTCAAGCTTGATCTGGAAGGCCTCGCTGTCGAGGTTGCCGGCACCTTCGTCGAACAGGCCGCTCATCAGATTGGCAAGCCCTTCCTTGCCGGGCGGATCCTGCGTCGCGCCGCCATCGAAGACGAAGCGGATAGCGACGATCGGCACCGAATAGTCCTCCACCAGCCAGGCGGTGATGCCCTTCGACGAGGTCACCTCCTGGATGTTCACGGCGGCGCGAGCGGAAAGCGCCGGCAGGAGGAGAAAGAGAAGGGAGAGGAACAGGGTTGCTAGAAGAGCGCCGGCGTGCTGGCGCTTCCCTTCTCCCCTTGTGGGAGAAGGTGAGGAGCCCACGAGGGGGGAAGGCAGAGCGGGACCATGCTGGCTCATCATCAAATCAATTCCCAGCTTGGGTTTGCGGCAGAAGATAGCCGGTCGTTGCGTGGTCGAGATTGAGATAGCGGGCAGCGACTTCCTTGACCTGGTCGGCGGTGACCTTGCGGATGCGGTCCGGCCATTGCTGGACGTTCTGGACGTTACCGCCTGTGGCGAGCGTCGAGCCGTAGATGTTGGCCATGTCCTCCTGCTTGTCGCGGGCAAAGATCATCGAGCGTACGAAACGGTCCTTGGATTTTTCCAGCTCGTCGCTGGTGACGCCGTCTTTCGCGATGCGGGCGATCTCGGCGTTCACCGCGGCCTCGATGTCGGCAAGCTTGGCATCGCCGCGCGGCGCGCCGTAGACGGTGAAATTGGTGTCGTCGAGCATGGTGCCCTGGAAGAAGGCGCCGGCCTCGGCGGCGATGCCTTGCCTGACGACAAGCTCCTGGTAGAGCCGGCTGCGGTTGCCGCCGCCGAGGATTTCGGACAGCACGTCGAGCGCTTCGGCTTCGCCGGGCTTTGCCGTGTGATAGGACGGGACCACCCATTGCGTGGTAAAGCTCGGCACGCTGACGCGCCCGTCGGTCAGCGTCACCGTGCGCCTGGTGTTCTGCTCCGGCTCGACCGGGCGGATGCGCGGCGGCAGATCCGGGCCGCGCGCGACCTTGCCATAGGTCTTTTCGGCCAGCGCCTTGACCGTTTCCGGCTCGACATCGCCGGCCACCACCAGCACGGCGTTATTGGGTGTATAATATTTGTTGTAGAAGGCCATCGCGTCGGTGCGGTTCAGCCTCTCCATCTCCTGCATCCAGCCGATGACCGGAATGCGGTACGGCTGGTTCTGCCACAGCGTGGCGTCGATCTCCTCGTCGAGCACCGCCTGCGGATTGCTATCGATGCGCGAGCGGCGCTCCTCGAGGATGACGTCGCGCTCGGTCTTGATGACATCGTCGTTGAGGATGAGATTGCGCATGCGGTCGGCCTCGAAGCCCATCATCTCACCGAGCGCCTGCGGCACCACCGTCTCGTGAAAGGCGGTGTAGTCGTAGGAGGTGAAGGCGTTGTCCGAGCCGCCGATGGCGGCGACGGCACGGTCGAGCTCGCCCGCCGCATGGTTGGTGGTCGCCTTGAACATCAGATGCTCGAAGAAATGGGCAATGCCGGACTTGCCCGGCGGCTCGTCGGCGCTGCCGATCTTGTACCAGACCATATGGGTGACGATGGGGGCGCGGTGATCGGGGATGACGACGACCTCCATGCCGTTGTCGAGCAGGAAATCGGTCACGACGCCATCGTCAGGATTGTTATCCGCCAGAGCCGGCGCGGCCATCACCAGAGCCAGTCCCAAGAGCGTTCCGCGCAGCCATTCAGCCTGAAATGTCATAGATGGCTCCGGTTGTGGTGGGACGATAGGCGGGGTTGCTGGTCGAGGCAAAGCGAATTGTTCGTCATTTTGAAGGCGCCATCGTGGAAGCCGAACTCAGGCGGCCTCGATGAACCGGATGACCGTCTCGCCATAGTTGCGCTCGTCGACAACCGAAAAGCCCGGCCCTGCCTCGAACGGCGCCACCGCCGCTTCCTCGATGACGCAGAGCGCGCCGGGGGCGAGCCAGCCGCCTGCCTTGGCCGAGCGCAAGGCGCGTTCGCCAAGGCCTTTGCCATAGGGCGGATCGGCAAAGACAAGGCCGAATGCGGCGATGGTGCCCGCCTCGCCCAAGCCCGTCGCGTCGCGGCGGAATATCTTGGTGCGGCCGGTGAGGCCGAAGGCCTCGACATTGGTGCGGATCAGGCCGCGCCCTTCGGCGGATTCTTCGATGAAGACAGCGTAGGAGGCGCCGCGCGACAGCGCTTCGAGGCCGAGCGCGCCGGTGCCGGCGAACAGGTCGAGCACGCGCGCGCCGTCCAGTTTTTCAGGAAAGCGATGCGCCAGCACGTTGAAGACCGCCTCACGCGTGCGGTCGGTGGTCGGGCGGAGGGCAAAGGTGCGGGGCGTCGCCAGCGGACGCCCGCGAAACTCACCGCCGACGATCCGCATTGCTTCCTTTCGGGCCGCCGCGCGGCCGGTCGCCACCGCCATCCGGGCGCTCGCCGCGCGGTTTGCCGAACGGCTTTGCACCGCCGCCTTGCGGCTTGCCGCCGGGCTTGCCGTAAGACGGCTTGAACGATGCCTTGCGCGCCTTGTTTTCTGCCGCCTTGGCGGCGTCTGCCTCCGCCCTGCCCTTGCCGATCGGCCGTGCGCCGGGCGCCATCCAGACATTGGCCTTGCGCTGGCCCGGCGGCTCGATCGGCCGCTGCTCGCGTTCGGATTTTTTCCCGCCGAAGCCACCACGAGGCTTGTCGCCACGGGGTTTGTCCCCGAAGTCGCTGCGTTCAGGTCTGGGGCCACGCTCGCCAAAGCTCTTTTTTGGCCCAAAGCTCCTGTCAGGGCTTGTCGACAGCTTGCCGAGCGCTTCGTCGCGGCTGCCCTCGCGCCGCTTGCGGTTCTTGATCAGGCCGCCCTCGCCGATCGGCCGGCGTTCGCCGTCGCGGGTGAATTTCGGCCGCTCGGGCTCCTCCTCGCGCTCACGCCTGACCGGTTTGTTGGAAAACGGCTTGGCGATATCGGCATCGAAATTGGCGCCGGACTCTTCGACCAGGCGCTCGCCGAGCTGGTCGCGCAGCACGCGGCCCTTGATCTCCAGCACATGGCCTTCCGGCAAATCGTCGAGCTGGAACGGCCCGTAGGAAATGCGGATCAGCCGCGTCACGTCGAGACCGAGCGCGCCCAGGATGTTCCTGACCTCGCGGTTCTTGCCTTCGCGCAGGCCGATTGTCAGCCAGGCGTTCGAGCCCTGCTCGCGGTCGAGCGTCGCTTCGATGGCGCCATAGAAGACGCCGTCGACGGCAATGCCTTCGCGCAGGCCGGCAAGCGCGCTTTCCTCGACCTTGCCGTGGACGCGCACGCGGTAGCGTCGCAACCAGCCGGTCGCCGGCAGTTCGAGCACGCGCGACAGGCCGCCATCATTGGTGAGCAGCAGTAGGCCTTCGGTGTTGATGTCGAGCCGGCCGATGGTCATCAGCCGCGGCAGCCCGGGCGGCAGCACGTCGAAGACGGTCTTGCGGCCTTCGGGATCGCGGTTTGTCGTGACCACGCCGGCCGGCTTGTGGAACAGGAACAGCCTGGTGCGCTCGATCGGCGGGATCTCCATGCCGTCGAGATGGATGATGTCGCCGGGCATGACGTTGAAGGCCGGCGAGGACAACACCTTGCCATTGACCTTGACGCGGCCGGCCGCAATCAGTTCCTCGGCGTCGCGGCGCGAGGCCAGGCCGGCACGCGCCAGCCGCTTGGCAATGCGTTCGCCGGCTTCTTCCGTTGCCTCGACGCGACGCGGGCGCGGCTTGAAGCCGCCTTCCGATGCCGCCTGTGCCCTTTGTGCCCCTTGCGGTCGATCGCCGCCAAAATCACGCTTGGGACGATCGCCGAAGTCCCGCTTAGGACGGTCGAAGCGCCTCTCGCCGCGCTCGCCTTCGGGAGCTGCCGGCCGGTCGCCGCGCGGTGCGTAAGGCTTGCGCGGACCTTCGCGCTTTTCATAAGGCTTGCCTTCGGGTCGTGGGCGCTTGCTGAATGGCCGGTCGCCTTCGGCAGCTGCCGGCCGGTCGCCGCGCGGTGCATAAGGCTTGCGTGGACCCTCGCGCTTTTCATAAGGCTTGCCTTCCGGACGCGGCCCTTTGCTGAATGGCCGGTCGCCGCCTTTGAAGTCGCGCTTCGGCCGTTCGCCTTCGGCCGCCGCCGGCCGGTCGCCGCGCGGAGTGTAGGGTTTTTTGGCGCCGAAGGACGGCTTGCCGCCCTTGCCTGGAGCGCCATCGCGACCGCGCGGCCCCGCCGGTTTCGGGCCGGCCTTGCGCGGGAACTTTTTGTTTTTGTCGTCCATGTGGCCTTTGCTCGTTTGCGCGGGTAGTAACAGGATCGCGCTCTAGTGGCGAGGAGATAATCGGAATGGAAACCGCGTGAAGCGGCAGGATTTCATGGCCCTGGCGCTGAAAGAAGCCGAAGCCGCCGCTCAGCGCGGCGAGGTGCCGGTTGGCGCGGTCGTTGTCGGTGGCGATACGGTCGTTGCCAGTGCCGGCAACCGCACCCGTGAGTTCGCCGATCCCACCGCCCATGCCGAGATGCTGGCGATCCGCGAGGCCTGCCGCAAGCTTTCCAGCGAGCGGCTCAGCGGCCACGATCTCTATGTGACGCTGGAGCCGTGCGCCATGTGCGCCGGCGCCATCTCCTTCGCCAGGCTGCGCCGGCTCTATTTCGGCGCTGCCGACGAGAAGGGCGGCGCAGTGGTCAACGGCGTTCGCTTCTTCACGTCACCGACCTGCCACCATGTGCCCGACATCTATCCGGGCATTGCCGAGAACGCTGCAGCTGCATTGCTGAAGGACTTTTTTCGCGAGCGACGCGGACCCTGATTTTCTGGTCCGGCAGACGGTCCCAATCCAAGTCAACCAATCCAGGCCAGAAAGTCTCTGGCGCCGTCAGCCTACCAGGGCAGCCAGTCGAACATGCCGCCGCTCTTACTCTTGGCGGCCGCCTCCCTCTTGAGGCGGCGTTCCTTCTTGTACTCGTCCTCGCCGAGGTCACCCTGCGGCGCGGTGGCGGCGGCAGCGCGGTATTGCACCGGCGGCTCGCTCAGATATCTGCGGGTGGTCGGGTCGCCCTGTTTGCCTTCAGCCCGGCGGCGCATGATTTCCGCGGCGCGGCTCTTGTCCGAATCGGCCGGAGTCCAGGCTGGCGGGTGGCTCGAGCCCGACTGCTTCAGCGCGGCCTTGACCGACGCCGGATCCGTCTGCACGTCATCGATGACCTGCGCCTGGTAGGCCGGGTCGTCCTGATGCAGGGTGGCATCGGCGCGCAGGCGGGCACGGCGCTGCTCCGGCGATTCGGGCCATTCGGCGCTTGCCGTCTCGATGCTTTCCTGCGGCGGCGGCAAGACTTCCTTCTGCCCCGGCCCTGGCTTCACCAGCGTGGGGCGCGGCTTGTAGTCGATACTATCCTTGCGCTTGGGTGCGAAGGAAAAAGCTCCGGTGAGGTCGCCGGCAAGCTGCGCGCCCGCGGTCTTGTCGGTCCCGTAAGTGGGCGAGCCCATGCAGCCGGACAAAGCGAGGCCCGATACGACAAGCGGCGCCAGCAGCGCAACGCGCGCGTAAGTTCTCTCGGTCATGCCAAAAAGTCCCACTGTAGACAGCCTCTCGATTGCCGCCGGCCAAAGAAAGGTCCGGTCCCCATCGCCTACGCTCTTCCGACGGAATTCCGGCGACAATTTGTCGTCCGGAGTTTCGCGTGTTTACCTCAACCACTCGTTAAGGGCAACGCGCGGGGGCCGATCGGCCGCCCGCCGTGGCAATTGTGCACCGCCTTAAAGACGGCTCAAAGCCTTCAGCTCATGCAGAACAGCGGCGTCACGGGCCGAAACATCCGGGAATTCCGGATCTGAGCCGACATCGGCGGTGTAGCGCCAGGAGCGCGCGCACTTCACCAGACCACGGTCCTCCGCCTTCTCGACGACCACGGCGACGCCTTTGACGTCGTCGAGGGTAAAGCTGCCCGCCGACGCCTTGCCGTGTACGATTACCAGATCGCTGGTGATCGCCATCTCGGCCATATCGACATCGGCGATCGCCGCTTCGAGCGCGGCGTCGTCGAGGGTGACGACCGCCACCGCCTCCAGCGAAGAGCCGATGACCTTCTGCGCGCGGGCGATTTCCAGCGCGCCGGTGACGACACGGCGAACCTGCCGCACCTTGCGCCACTTCTCCGCCAGCGCCTCGTTCTTCCAGTCCGCCGGGATCTCCCGGAACTGGTCGAGATGCAGGGAGACCGCATCCGGATGACGGTCGAGCCAAGCCTCTTCCATGGTGAAGGGCAGCATCGGCGCCAGCCATTTCACCAGGCAGTCGAAGAGATGGCGCACCACCTGCACGGAAGCCTTGCGCTTCACGCTGGAAGGCGCTTCGCAGTAAAGCGCATCCTTGCGGATGTCGAAATAGAAGGCCGACAGCTCTACCACCATGAAGTCGAGCAGCGCGCGGGTGATGCGCTTGAATTCGAACGCGTCGTAGCCCGAGCGTACGACCTCATCGAGCTCAGCGAGCCGGTGCAGCATCAGCCGCTCCAGTTCAGGCATCTTATCCAGCGGCACCTCCTCGCCATCGTCGTGGGCGAGCGTGCCCAGCATCCAGCGGATGGTGTTGCGCAGCTTGCGGTAGGCGTCGATATTGGTCTGCAGCACGTTCTTGCCGAGCCGCTGGTCTTCCCAATAATCGGTCGTCACCACCCACAGCCGCAAGATGTCGGCGCCGGACTGCCTGATGACGTCCTGCGGCACGACGGTGTTGCCGAGCGACTTCGACATTTTCCGCCCCTCCTCATCCATGGTGAAGCCATGGGTGACGACGGTGTCGTAGGGCGCCCTGCCCCTGGTGCCGCAGCTTTCGAGCAGCGAGGAGTGGAACCAGCCGCGATGCTGATCGGAGCCTTCGAGATAGACGTCGGCCGGCCATTTCAGGTCGGGCCGGTCCTCAAGCGTGAAGGCATGCGTCGAGCCTGAATCGAACCAGACATCGAGGATGTCCATGACCTGCTGCCATTTCGAGGCATCGTGATTGCCGAGGAACCGCTCCTTGGCGCCGGCGGCGAACCAGGCGTCGGCGCCTTCTTTCGCGAAGGCGTCCATGATGCGCTGGTTGACTGCCTCGTCGCGCAGCACATTGCCGTCGGCATCGGCAAAGACGGCGATCGGAACGCCCCAGGCGCGCTGGCGCGACAGCACCCAGTCAGGGCGCTCCTCGATCATGGCGCGGATGCGGTTCTGGCCGGCGGCGGGCACGAAGCGGGTATCGTCGATGGCTTTCAGGGCGCGGCTGCGCAGCGTCGTGCCGTCGCCAAGCTCCTTGTCCATATAGACGAACCATTGCGGCGTGTTGCGGAAGATGATCGGCTTCTTCGAGCGCCAGGAATGCGGATAGGAGTGCTTCAGGCGGCCGCGCGCGAACAGCGCGTTGCGCTTGATCAGCTCGTCGATGACAGCCTGGTTGGCGTTGCCCTTCTTGCCATTGTCGTCGATGACGCGCGCCGCTCCACCCTCGCGGTCCGGGCCGAAGCCCGGCGCGTCCTTGGTGAAGAAGCCGGCATCGTCGACGGTGAAGGGGATCGCGGTGTCGATGCCACGCTGGCGAAGATCAGAGGCAGCATCCATCCAGGCGTCGAAGTCTTCGCGGCCATGTCCCGGCGCGGTGTGGACGAAACCGGTGCCGGCATCGTCGGTGACGTGATCGCCGGCGAGCATCGGCACGGGAAAATCGTAGCCGCCGCCCAGAGCTTTGAGGGGATGGGCAAGCGTAAGGTTTTCAAGCTCTTCGGCGCCAACGCTGCGAAGCCGATTCAGAGTGACCTTGGCCTTCGCGGCAGCGTCGTCCGCAAGTTTCTCGGCAAAGATCAGCTTTTCGCCGGGCTGAGGACCAAAGGCGTTCTCGGCCGCCGTAACCTCGTAGAGACCATAGTTGATGCGCGGCGAGTAGTTGACGGCGCGGTTGCCGGGGATTGTCCACGGCGTCGTCGTCCAGATGACGACGTTGGCATCAAGCAGATCGAGCGACGTCTGCGTCAGCTTGGGATCCAGGGCTGGCTGCCCATCCTCGATGTTGATGACCTGGCGAGCGAGGCTGACAACCGGAAACTTCGCCCAGATCGTGTCCGACTCATAGTCCTGGTATTCGACCTCCGCCTCGGCCAGCGCGGTGCGCTCGACCACGCTCCACATCACCGGCTTGGAGCCGCGATAGAGCTGGCCGGACATTGCGAATTTCAGCAGCTCGCCGGCGATCCGCGCCTCGGCATGGAAAGCCATTGTCGTATAGGGATTGTCGAAGTCGCCGATAACGCCGAGGCGCTGGAATTCGGAACCCTGCACCTTGATCCAGTGCGCCGCAAACTCGCGGCATTCCTGCCGGAACTCGTTGACCGGCACCTCGTCCTTGTTCTTGCCCTTGGCGCGGTACTGCTCCTCGATCTTCCATTCGATCGGCAGGCCGTGGCAATCCCAGCCTGGTACATAGTTCGAGTCATAGCCGCGCATCTGGAACGAGCGGGTGATGACGTCCTTGAGGATCTTGTTCAGCGCGTGGCCGATATGGATGTTGCCATTGGCGTAGGGCGGGCCGTCGTGCAGCACGTATTTTTCGCGGCCGACTGCGTCTTCGCGCAACTTGCGGTAAAGATCCATGTCCTGCCAGCGCTTGACCAGCAGCGGCTCCTTTTCCGGCAAACCGGCGCGCATCGGGAAATCCGTCTGCGGCAGATAAAGCGTTTTGGAATAGTCGATCGTCTCAACGGTGTCGGTCATCGGGGTATCAGTCATTGGTCTGCCATATGCGTTGCCCGGCGGCAAAGAGCCCGGGCGTTGAACTATCATGATCTGGAAAAAGCGCGAGAGGCCGCGCGCAAAATTCCCGGCGGCTCCGGCGGCGGTCAGGCCGCCCGGAACACCGGGCCTGTAATTCGTATCGCAATCGCGAATGCGCTGATAAAGTGCGTCATGACCGGGCTTTTAAACGAGGCCGGCCCTATTGAAAAGCCCGAACTCTGATGCTTCCTCCTAGGAGCATGTACCAACTGCGGTTTACATTTCACAGTTAGCGCGCCGGAAGGAACGAAATGTGACTCTGACGATTACCGAGTCCGAACGCGCCCTGCGACTTCGTATTTCAACGATGGCGGATCGTGTTTTCGGCAACCATGAAAGGGCGCAGCGCTGGCTGCGCAAGCGAAGTCGGGTGCTCAACGAGGCGCCCATCAATCTCCTACAATCCGAAACAAGTGCGATGCTTGTGGAAGAGGAACTCAACCGCATCGCCTACGGCATAGTCGCCTGAGCCATGCGGCTGCGCGCAGTATATAACCTGCGACATCACATCGAGAAATCGAAGCGATAGGTCGTCGACATGCCGATCATGAACTGATCCCTGGAGCCGCGCTCCTTGACCAGGCTGGAATCGGCGGCCGGGCCCATCAGGCGGGAATATTCGCCGAACAGACTGGCCGTCATCGGCTCGGTCACCTTCCAGGTCACCGCGCCGCCCAGGCCCGCCGACTTCACCCCGCCATCGGGATGATATTCGCTGAGCCCCGAGGCCAGGGACTCCTCGGCATCAACGCCGTAATTGGCGTCGAAATAGTCCGATGAGGCGAACGAAACGCGCGGTCCGGCCGAAATCCTGACGTCGGGCGTCACATCGTAAAAGGCGTCGGCGGCGATGTCGGCGACAAAACCGTTATGGGCGCGAATGCCGTGCCGCAATTCGGCGCGGGCACGCAGCCAATCCAAAGGATAGAATTCGAAGAAGCCGCCAGCCTCGCCGCCCCAGCGCACCGGGTCGAGACCCTTCAATTCGTCGGCGTCACCACCGTCGCGGGAAAACAGGAACTTGCCTGTCAGGCCGGCGCGGACGCCGCCATCGTCGATCAATGCCAATGAAATATTGTCGTTGCGCGAGGTGAAGCGCGCCGCGGGACCAGCCTTGTCGAGCGAGATGATCGGCGAGGCACTGAGCAGGTACTTCTTGCCGCCCTCGAAATTCGGGGCAACCATGCCGGTGGCGCCGACCGTCAGGTACCAGTCTCCGGACAGCCAGCCGAAGGTGCCCTCGCCGGCCTTGGCAACGCCGCAGGTGCCGAGCATGAATGCGGCCAAGATCGTCGGGACAGACCGCATCGTTACTCCATACGTCGAACGCATTGGCCGATACAACCAGCCTTGACTGAAGCCATGGCGCCAGTTCGGTAAAATTTGACTTAATATCCGCAACATTGGCCGCGTTGGCCGGCCTGTTCCGCGTTGCAGTCGATTGCTTGGCGCACCAAGATTCCAGATCAAGTGCTTGGAATACGATAGCAGTTGCCTCGGCAGGGGTTACAAACATTCGCGGACAAACATGCCTGCGCTGTGAAGAGCGCGGCGACCGGCGCTCAACCCCGCATTCCAAACCGGCCAAGCGTGAATCATATGCGGCCAAATTTCGAGACCTACTTTAACGTCAGCCGCGCCAGCGGCTTCGGCGAGCCGAGTTGCGTCCGACAACAGCGTCTCGGCCGAACCGGCTTGTATCAGCATTGGGGGAAATCCGCTCAGATCGGCGAACAAAGGCGAGATCAGCGGATCGCGCCGACCAACGCCATTGGGAACATAGGCCGTTGCCAGTTCCTCCAAATACGCCCGGTGGATGATAGGGTCGATTGCGTCCTTGGTTGATAATGTCGCGCCGGACATCGAAAGGTCCGTCCAGGGCGAAACCAGCCAAAGACATCGCGGCAACGGCTCGCCTGCCGTGCGCAATATACTGACCAGGCACAGAGTGAGGTTGCCGCCCGCACTGTCTCCGCCAACCACGATGCGATCCGACGCGATGCCTTGCCGGCTCAGAAAGCGCCATGCGGTGAGTGCGTCTTCATGTTGCGCAGGGAAAGGATGTTCCGGTGCGCGGCGATAGTCGATCGCAAGGGTGCGCATTCCCATTGCCCGACCTGCCTCGGTAACCATTCGACGATGACTTTTAAGGGAGCCGGAGCAGTAGCCACCACCGTGGAAAAGAGCAGAACCTTATCCCTGTCACTCCCAGGCGCCAGAGACCACTCTCCCTCAAGGCCATCGAAAACCACGCGCTCGCATCGGATGTCCTCCGCGACCGGCCAGACCGAACCGACTTCGTCGAGCCGCGCCCGGCGTTCGTCCCAGCGGACCGTTCGTGGTTTTGACGTCAACAGCCTGCGGACGGCGTTGATCTCTGTCAGATCGAGGTGTTCGTCCACATCGCCCATTTGCTCCCCCAGTCTTGCCAAGCGCCGAGAAAGGCGAACAGCCAAACGTCATCGACAAGATAACGATTGCCCGCTTGCAAATACAGCGACGAACCAGCGCCACGATCATCTTGCGATCAGCCCGATCAGCATCAGCGAGAAATCGCCCGACGTCCGTGCCATATTTGGCGGTGCGCTGCCGTGTCAGCCAATTTTCGATTTGCTCGACGGTGCAAGGTTCAAAAGAGGGGGAATTCCGATGCCGGACAATTCGTATGCCGGAACCACTGCCGAGCGGCTTGTCAATCCGCGCAGCGTAGGACGATTGGGGCTGATCGTGATGGCGCTGTTCCCCACCCTGTGGGGTTTTCTCGGTCTGTTGAACGATGCAACCGACTTCAAAGACACTCTGGTGAATGCCGTGAAGCCGACGATCGAAATGACCAACACCTACGGCAACCCATGGCAGCAATGGCGTGCCATCACCATGCCATGGGCTGCCCCTGTGGCACTCGTCGGCATCATGGCCGTCGAGACCCTGGCGGGGATATTCGGACTGATCGGGGTTGTGCTTATGCTGCGCAAGGTGGTTGGCAGCAGCGCCGATTTCGCTCATGGCAAGGCATGGATGATGTTGGGCTGCCTGTGCGCAATCCTGGTGTGGGGCATCGGCTTCACGGTGATCGCCGGCGACTATTTCCTGTCATGGGAAGCCAAGACCATGCCGCTCTCGAACCAGCTCGGCGGAATAATCTACTTCTTGCCCAACGCGCTCGGGCTAATCCTCGCGACGCTGCATCGCGAGGGCGGCGATTACTGAGACCTCGACGCAAGGTTGTGACATGCGGATGCTGATGCGACCGGCGTTGCGCGGCGTTTGGAGGTTTGGCTCTGTATCATAGCTCGACGTTGCGGCCGCTTTACGGACAGGAGCTATTCTCCAACTAAACCTCGGCGTGACCACGGTTTGGCCTGAGGGCGCAAGCCCACGTTTCACGGAAATGAACTCGCAGCGGCTGCTCTTGCCAAAAGCAGACGTCTCGCAGGCGTACCGCCCGAGCATGGGTGTGACCCTCACAGCCTGCTCGCTTTACGAGAAGGCCTATCGGCGTTACCTTCAAAGCCGACAAAAAGGCCAAGTAGCCTTGAGGGAGAGGGCGATGACACTGCACGGCGATGCCTTGAAAGATGCGATCAGCCAGACGCGGGCGAAATGGGGATGGTTCGTCGCGCTCGGGGTGCTGCTGCTTGTCTTCGGCGGCATTGCCTTCGGCAATCTGTTCATCGCAACCGTCGCCTCGGTCTTTGTCGTGGGCTGGCTGATGCTGATGGCCGGCATTGTCGAAATCATCCATGCCTTCGGCGTGAAGACATGGGGCCGCTTCTTCTATTGGCTGCTCAGCGGCCTCCTCTACGCCGTCGCCGGCTTCTTCGCCTTCGACAATCCGGTCCTCGCCTCGACGGTGCTGACCTTCCTCCTGGCGGTCGCGCTGCTTGCTTCAGGCGTGCTCAGGGCCTGGGTAGGCTACAGCCACCGGCCGCAGCCGGGCTGGGGCTGGGTGGTCGCGGCCGGCATCATCAGCGCACTGGCGGGACTGGTCATCGCCATGGGCTGGCCGGTCAACAGCGTGTGGGTGCTCGGCCTGTTCCTGGCCGTCGACCTGATCTTCCAGGGCTGGACCTTCATCGCCCTTGGCTTGGCACTGAAGAGATAAATTCTGGTTGAGCATGATCTTAATCGGAAAACCGGTTCCCAGTTTTTGCTTCGCTGACCTTCAGTTCGGGACCATGCTCTAAAAAGCTATGGCCGCGTCCAGCCCGGAAAGCGGCCTGACGCCGGCGAGCAGTGCCTTCGCCTCGGCCTCGTCACGCTTCATCTGGGCGACCAGCGCGTCAAGCCCATCGAACTTCACCTCCGAGCGCAGGTAGCCGAAGAAGGACACGGCACAAATCTCTCCATAGAGGTCGCCGGAAAAGTCGAAGACGAAGGTCTCCAGCAGCGGCGCGCCACTGTCGTCGACCGTCGGCCGGCGGCCGAAGCTGGCGACGCCATCATGAAGCGAACCGTCGGCGCGTCGGAAGCGGACGGCATAAATCCCTTCCTTGAGGGTGGCTTCCGGCGAAAGCCTCATGTTTGCGGTCGGAAAGCCAAGTGTCCGGCCGAGCTGCTGGCCGCCGATCACCTCCGCCTCGACGGTGAAACGGTAGCCGAGCAAGCCGGCGGCCTCGGCCACATTGCCCTCGCACAGCAGCGTGCGTATGCGGCTCGACGACACCACCTCGGCGCTTTCGTCGCGAAACGCATCCACCAGCGTGACGCCGAAGCCGTGGCGCTCGCCGGCAGCCATCAGATAGGCCGGACCGCCCTGGCGGTCCTTGCCGAAATGGAAATCGAAGCCGGTGACGGCGTGGCTTATGCCGAGGTTGCGCTCGAGCACGCCGGTGACGAAAGCCTCCGCCGACAAGGAGGCGAACTCGCGTGTGAACGGCTGCTCGACCAGCGCCGCAAAGCCCAGATGCGACAACAGCCGCGCCTTCATCGGCGGCGGCGTCAGCACGAACAACGGCATGTCCGGCCTAAACACCTTTCGCGGATGCGGTACGAAGGTCAGCACCAGGGCGGGTACGCCGCGACGCTCCGCTTCGGCGCGCGCGCGTTCGAGCACCGCCTGGTGGCCGCGGTGGACGCCGTCGAAATTGCCGATAGCCACCACGCCGCCGCGCAGATGGGCCGGCAGCGGTGCGGTTGCGGAAATGCGTTCGAACATGGCCGTCATGGCTTGAACCTATTGCAGCCTGGGAATCACCGCGACCGGCCTGTAGCCATATTTTTCCAGGAAGGCCGCGAGCCTGGCCGGATCCGGCTGCAGCGTCTCACCGTAATCGCGGGCATGGATGCCGCCCGATACGTAGAGCACGTCGAAGCCATTGTCGGCCGCGCCCTTGATGTCGGTCATCATGCCGTCGCCGATGGCCAGAACTTGCGAACGCTCGACCGGGCGCCCGAGAATGACGGCGATCTCCTTCATGGCGACGTCATAGACCGGCGCGTAGGGTTTGCCGGCGATCAGCGTGCGTCCGCCAAGCTGTGCGTATTCGCGGGCCAAAGCGCCTGCGCACCAGATCATGCGTTCGCCGCGCTCGACGACGATGTCGGGATTGGCGCAAATGAAGGGCAGGTTCCTGGTACGCAGCCTCTGCAGAAGATCGGCATAATCTTCCGGCTTCTCCACCTCGTCATCGAACAGGCCGGTGCAGACCACGCCGGATGCTTCGAACTCCTCGACGAGTTCGACGTCGAGGCCCTCATAGAGCGTGAAATCCCGATCGGCGCCTATATGGAAGATCTTTCGCGGCCCTTCGGCGATCAGGTCGCGGGTAACGTCGCCGGACGTCACGACACGGTCGTAGGCGGCGGGCGGAACGCCGATGGCGTTCATCTGTGCCACCACGTCGGCGCTGCGACGCGGCGAATTGGTGATCAGCACGACAGGTATTTTCGCCGCGCGAGCAGCGATCAGCGCGGCAGCCGCCGCCGGGAAATGCCATTCGCCATTGTGCACCACGCCCCAGACGTCGCACAGGATGGCTGAATAGGCTCCCGACAAGTCTGCGAGCGAACCGATGATGTCGGGCGAATCCGCCATGCCGTTGTCCCTGTACCATGATGCTTGCAAGCGCCGCGACCGACGGTCCGTAGCGGCCGGCACGGATTAACCGAAGCGCTTCGCTCTGTCACCAGCTTTCGTTGTGCCCGCAAGATTGCCGCCCGGGGACGCCGGCGAGGACGTGATGGCGAAAGCCTTCTTTTTCAGAGTCTTATCGGGCTTTGCCGCGGAGCAGCATTGCCGATTGCGGACGTGTGGTTAACGGGCATTGAAAAACCGTGCCGACCTTGAACGTATTTTAGCAATCGGAAATTTAAAAATGCGTGGCATCGTCCGGAAAAAAAACGGGGCGGGCGGGAATGCTGAAGGCAATGATCGGAAATTTCCGACGCGACAGACGTGGCAACTACTCCTTAATGACCGCAATCACCATTGTACCGCTGATGGGCGGGTTGGCGCTCAGCGTCGATTACGGGGAGTTGTTGCGCCAGAAGCACGAAACGCTGAATGCCCTTGACGCGGCCGGCCTCGCCGCCGCCCAGCAGATCGTCGCCGGCGCCAGCGACGACGACGTCAAGGCCTACGCCAAGACATTTTTCGAAACCAATCTCGCACGTGTCGATCCGGCGAACACAGCGCTGACCGTCACACTGCCCAACAACAATGCCGGCGGCGGCACCTTGAAGCTCTGCGCCGGCCTCACCTTCCACCCCTATTTTCTACCAGCCGCCAGCCTGCTGATCGGCGGCACGGCAAGCGACACGACCTTCACCGAATGTTCGGAACTCCGCCTCAAGAACACCCTCGAAGTCGCGCTTGTGCTGGATAATTCCGGCTCGATGAGCGATCTCGGCTCCGGCACCGGCGAGAAGCGAATAGACCTGCTGAAGTCGGCCGCCAAGCAGCTTGTCGATACGCTGGCGCTTCAGGCGCAGCAGATGAAGCAGATCACCAAACCGGTGCAGTTTTCTCTCGTGCCGTTTGCGGCCTCGGTCAATGTCGGCCCTACCCACGACCAGGACGGCTGGATGGATCAGGACGGCATCTCCCCGATCCAGCACGAGGATTTCGACTGGACGACGATGAGTGCCGCCAACAATCCGGACAAATATGCCGAGAAGCTCAACGGCGTCTGGTACAAGCGCGGCACCGGCTGGGGCGAGACCAAGGACCAGCCGCTGACGCGTTTCAGCCTCTACGCCGACATGACGGTCGAATCGGGCCGCGAAGAGGTACCCAATTCGAAGCAATATGTCTGCGACACATATAAGAAGAACGGCACCTGCCAGTACGGCCACTGGAGCGCACCGGAATATATCTACACCACAAGCCGCTATGCGAGCTGGCAAGGTTGCGTCGAAGCACGGCCATATCCCCACAATGTCGACGACACCACGCCCGATACAGCCGCGCCGGCCACGCTTTTCGTGCCGATGTTCGCCCCGGATGAGGCTGGCACTCTGTGGCTCGATTTCAACCGTGACGGCATCAACGACGTCATCAGCACGTCCTACAATTACGGTAACAACTGGTGGGCCGATTGGCCCTATGTCGCCGGTCCTACGGCTTCCCAGCGCCAGTCTGACATGCGCAAATATTTCCTGGTAAAACCATACGGTTCGCAATCCGCAGCCGCGGGCGATGGGCCGAATTCCTCCTGCACCACCAACCCGATCACGCCGTTGAAGGACGTCAGCCAGGACGCAGAGAAGCAGGAAATCAAGGACGCCATCGACGCCATGGCGCCGAACGGCAACACCAACGTGCCGGAGGGCCTTGCCTGGGGCTGGCGAACTGTATGGAGCAACCCACCGTTCACCGATGGTCGGCCGAACAGCGAGAGGGGCAACGACAAGGTGGTCGTGGTGCTGACCGACGGAGCCAATACTTATAGTGCCGTCAGCGACGGCAGCTACGCCAACAACAGGTCGACCTACGCCGCCTACGGCTACACTGGGCTGACCTATCCGGGATCTGGAAGCGTAACCCGCCTGTTCATGAATACCAGCACCGATATCGGCAAGACCACCTATACCGGTGCCAACTACACGGCAGCACTCGACGAGCAGATGAAAACGCTCTGCGCCAATGCAAAGAATTCGAACATTCTGGTGATGACGGTGGCGCTCGACCTGTCGCCCACAGATGCCAGCGACAAGAAGGCAATCGATGCGCTGAAGGCGTGTTCGTCGGATTCGCGCTTCCGCAAGGATTCGGCCGACCCGAGCAAGCCGGCCAAGCTGTTCTGGAATGCGACGGGCGCGACTCTGTCGGACAATTTCAAGGAAATCGCCAACGAATTGTCGAACCTGCGCATCGTCGGCTGAAGGCGATGGGATTGGCGACTAAGGCAGGGGCCCCGGCGCACTGGCGCAAAGGCTCCTGCCCTCATGCCCTTGCGGGTGATGGAAGCATGTGGTGAGTGTCCTCATCCGGAGATGCGCTCTTGCCTGAACCCGCCAACCACCTTGCCTTTGCGCTGGTCTGCCTCGGCATGGTGCTGACGCCCGGCCCGAACATGATCTATCTGATCTCGCGCTCGCTGTCGCAAGGGCCGAAGGCCGGGCTGATCTCGCTGGGCGGCGTGGCGCTCGGTTTTTTGTTCTACGTGCTGTCGGCGGCGTTCGGCATCACCGCGCTGCTGCTCGCCGTGCCCTTTGCCTATGATGTGCTGCGCCTTGCCGGCGCGCTCTATTTGCTGTGGCTCGCCTGGCAAGCGGTGAAGCCCGGCGGGCGCTCGCCCTTCCAGATCCGCGAACTGCCGAAAGACAGACCGCGCAAGCTGTTCGCCATGGGCCTGATGACCAACCTGCTCAACCCAAAGGTGGCAGTGCTCTATCTGTCGCTGCTGCCGCAATTCATCAGCCCCGGCAAGGGCCACGTGCTGTCGCAGCTTCTGGTGCTCGGTGCCACGCAGGTCGCGATCAGCCTGACCGTCAACGCCATCATCGCGGTGACGGCCGGCTCGATCGCCATCTTCCTCGCCGGGCGGCCGCTATGGCTGGTGATCCAGCGCTGGATGATGGGCACGGTGCTGACCGCGCTGGCCGTCAAGATGGCAACCGACGCGCAACGCTGATCGGTCCTACATCGGCCGCCTGACCTGCTGTGCCCGCTCCGGTTCGACCACCCTGCGGTAGAGATGCCAGGTCGCGTGGCCAAGGATGGGCATGACGACGGCAAGCCCGGCAAATAGCGGGATCGAGCCGATGACCAGGAGCACGGCGACCATCAGGCCCCACAGCGCCATCTGCAGCGGGTTTGTCATAACTGCGCGCGCCGACGTCTCGACTGCCGAGACCGCGCCGACATCGCGGTCGAGCAGCAGCGGAAAGGCGACGACAGTCGTCGCCAGCACGATCGCGGCGAAGGCGAACCCGGCCAGGTTGCCGAGCAGGATCAGCGTCCAGCCCTTGCTGGTCGTCAGCACTTCGCGAATAAAGCCGACGATAGAGGCCGGAGGCTGATTGCCGTACAGGCTGGTGTAGATCGATTGCGCGGTGAACAGCCAGAGCAGGAACAGTACCACCAGCATGATACCGATGACTGCAATCGCGGGCAGCGCCGGCGAGTGGCGCACGTCGAGCGCATGCCACCAGGATGTATCCATGCCGAACTCGCGCCGGCGGCTGATTTCGTAAAGGCCGATAGCGGCGAACGGACCGACCAAAGCGAAGCCGGACATCAGCGGATAGATGAGTTGGATGGCGTTCGAGCCCGAGGTCCACTGCGTCAGGATCAGGCCGACCACCGGATAGATCAGGCACAGGAACACATAATGCGACGGCTTGGCCCAGAAATCCTCTACGCCGAGACGGAGCGCATCGATCAGATCCTCGGTGCTGATGCGGCGCACCGTGGGCTGTACATGCATTCCACGTGCGTCCGCCATGACATGAAAGCCGGCCATAACCTTTCTCCCGTGTGTCGGGGCGGTCACCGCCAGGATGGCCGCCCGCAGCTGCCACTTCAAGAACGCCCGTATGATAGCGGATCGCGGCGTGCTTGTCGCCACCGCCCGGCGCCGGGGCGCCGGGCGGCTGAACGAACGGATTAGGCCGCGAAGCGATCGATCACCTCGGCCAGCGGCACGTGACCGAGGCAAGCGCCTGACCCGGCGGGCTTTTCGCCAGCCTCGACAGCAAGCGCGTATCGCACGGCCGGATCGGCTTCGATGCGGCGACGTAGCGCCGCCACCCTGGGATAAGCGGCGCCGTCGACCGCCTGGTGGAACTCCGCCCAGCGCGCCACGCCGATCAGCGTGGTATCGGCAAGCGTCAGCCGGTCGCCGACCAGGAAATCCGTGTCGAGGATCATCGCCTCGAGCTGGTCATGGCGGTTGGTAACGACCTTGCGGCCAAAGTCACGCAAGGTCGCCAGCAGCACCGGTTCGGCCGGCTCCATTTCATAAGCAGCCCAGAGCGGGGTGAAGGCGGCGGTGAAACCGGTGTTCACGAAAGCCATTAGCTGGTGCATCCGGTCGGCCTCCGGCGAGCGAGGCTCGAAGCTGATACGGCGTTGCGTATCGCGGGCTTCGAGCCAGGCGGCAATCGCCATGGTCTCGGTGAGCACCCTGCCTTCGTCGGTGATCAACACCGGCGTTTCCTGACGGCCGTTGATGCTGGCATAGGCATCGTTCTTCATCTCAGCGAGCATGTCGACACGACACAGGCGGTAGCGTTGTTCGAGGCGTTCAAAAGCAGCGACAAGCCCCATCGAACTTCCCAGCGGGAAGCCGTAAAGGAGAATAGGTTCCATTTCTTTGTCTCTTCCATGATTTAGGGATCACGCTGCGCAGCGAAACTTGACCCTAAACGCTGGTCGCCCCATGTAAATTACGCACTATTCTGTAACCAGGTCCCCGCCATGAAAGATGTCGTCTCACGCTGCCCGATCGAGGAGACCATGCGTGTGCTCAGCGGTCGCTGGCCCACCTTGCTGCTCTATTATCTCAAGGACGGTACCAAGCGCTTCAGCGACCTAAGGCGTGACAATCCGACAGTGTCGCACCGCATCCTGGCGCTCGAACTACGCAAGCTGGAGGAAGCCGGGATTGTGCGGCGAACAGCGCATGCCGGCTATCCGCTACACGTGGATTACGACCTGACGGAGCCCGGTCTCAAGCTTGTGCCGCTCATCGACGCCCTGGGCGATTGGTGGGAAGATACCGAGGACGATCGGGCCAGCCGGGCTACATCGACGCCGGAAACCAAACTCGTGGCGGCGGAATAGCCGCCCGGCGATCACCGCGCCGCAAAGAACTGCCGGCGAGAGCCCAGCGCGCTCCAAGCCGTTCATACATTAGATTCCGCAAGACCAAGGCGACCGGCTATGGGGCGCGCCATTGTGCCAGCCAAACCGGGACAAGGCACCGCCATCCGGCACCAACTCCTGTAGCATAGCTCGCCAATCCCGATCACCTGACCCGCCGTTCGATCTCGTTGCCCGATCAGATCGGCTTGACCATGCTGGCTGGCTGTCGCTTTTGATTCTGTGTGAATGAAGAGCCTACTTATGCTCTTGAAGTTTCTCCTGAGACTTTGCCATTTGATCGTCCCCAAGTTCCATATTGTGCATCGTTGCAATCAACCATTCATCATGATCCCGCGTCGCCACTACGCTGATTAATCCGCGCCGACGCGGCCATTCGTTTCCCATCGGATCGAGCGCGCCAGTCATGGACCACCGCAGGTCGAGCGTGGCAACATCAGGGCGAACAAGCCTGTTCCGCACGCTTTCGGCGGATAGGTGGCTGTGCTTGAACATCTTCTCAAAAATTGGGGCATGGAACTGCTCGATCTTGTCACGTCCAGTCGCCTGCATGCCGAAGACGTTTGTAAATTCGGCATCTGCCGCGAATACGGCGGCAAAGGCGCGAGCATCGTGACGATTCCAAGCTTCGATCAGCCTGTGCGCGACACTTTCCACCCCTTCAGTTCGGACGTTGCCGGTAGCCATGCTGACCTCCTGCCATATAGTTCGGTTGCCATACTATATGGGCACCATATAAGTTTGGAAAGATGGATAATCAGCCATACACGCAGTCTCTGCTTCTCTATGCTTATCAATCGTCGGCGAGCGCTTTGGTCCAGGTTCTCCGGGAGAGCGGCCATTCGGCAATCAAGCCCAAACACGGCGCTGTATTCGCCAACATCGACGCGGAGGGAACCCGACCCAGCGTCCTCGCAGAGCGTGCGGGCATCGGCAAAGCATCGATGGGTGAGTTGATCGATGAACTGGAGCGCCTCGGTTATGTTCGGCGCTCGCATGATCCGAACGACCGACGGGCCAAATTAATCGTTGCAACTAACGCGGCGCTTGCAGTGATCCGGACCGTCCACGATTTCAATCAGCGTCTCGAAGACCAATACCGGAGGCTGCTTGGTGCTCAGGCGTACGAATCGCTCCGGTCGTCACTGCAAGCGATATCCCCCAGAGAAAATTTGCAACCGAGGATACCTCGCCAGCGCTCGTGAAGCCGCAAAGATGGGGCAAAAGAAACTCTCTGTCCGTGAATGCCTGACTGGGTATCGAGCCCCTGGGCGTATCGAGCCCGAACAGCCGCCTGGGCGAATGCCGCCATCCGAGCAAGCCTGTTTCGATTGAGCAGTGAAATCAATCTGACACAGTGCCATCACGTCGAAACCATCATCACGCATTTTCACCGCCCTGCCCGGCAAAAGCCATGATCGCGGTTATGTCAGGCGGGCATGACCGTTACGAAAATCGAAAATTATGAGGCCCAACCTAGCCTAAGCAGGCGCGTGCTGCTCAGAGCTGCCGGCCTTGGCGCCCTTGCCGGGCTCGTCGCCTGCGCCACCGTGCTGCCCAACGGCGAAGGCGCCGGTGTCTCTGCCTCCGCCGCTGGCACGCTGGCCGGCATCCGCGCTTCGGCGGGTCTCAGGCCGCTTGTCCCCGATGCGCCGCTCGAGCAGGCGGCGCTGCAGCAGGCCGGCTATATGGCGCGCGGCGGCCGAATGAACCACACCACCGGCTGGGGCAAGGACTTTGCCTCGCGCGTCAAAGACAATGGCATTGCCGGCGCTGCCGCCGAAAACATCGCCGAAGGCCGCTTCGACCAGCAGAAGCTGTTTGATATCTGGGTGCATTCGCCAGGCCACCGCCGCAACATGCTCGACCCGCGCTTCACCCGCTTCGGCCTCGCTTATGTGCGCGACGGCCGCGACAGCACGCTTCGCTATTGGTGCCTTGTGCTCGGCAGATAACTTCCGCCATTTGGTCGGCAGAAGCCTGCTGGCGACCGATCCGTCAGTCTTTGCGGCCGCCGCCGAGCAATTCCTCGACGTCCTGCGCACAAATCGGCCTGCTGAAATGATAGCCCTGCATTTCGTCGCAATTGTTTCTGCGCAGGAAAGCCACCTGATCATCTGTCTCAACGCCCTCGGCGATGACCCTCAGGTTGAGATTTTGCCCCAATGAAATCACCGCGCTGGCCACAGCCTGATCGTTCTCGTCGGCGGCGAGATCCTTGATGAAGGACTTGTCGATCTTCAGCCGCGCCACGGGAAAGGTCTTGAGTGCGCTGAGGCTGGAATAGCCGGTGCCGAAATCATCGATCGAGATCTGGACACCCAGGCTTTGCAGGGCGTTCATGGTGGCGACCGCCAGCTCGATATCCTGCATGATAAGGCTCTCGGTCAACTCCAGCTCGAGATACCTGGCCTCCAGGCCGCTGTCCTTCAGCGCGCTGACGATGCGATCGATCAGGTTGCGCTCCCTGAATTGCCGCGCCGACACATTCACGCAAACGGTCAAGGGCGGCAGTCCTGCGTCTTGCCAGGCTTTGTTCTGCCGGCACGCCTCATGCAGGACCCAGTCGCCGATCGGTACGATCAGACCTGTCTCCTCGGCGGTCGGGATGAACATCGTCGGCATTACCGTGCCAAGCGTTGGGTGGTTCCAGCGTATCAGCGCCTCGACCGCAAAAACCCGACCTGACCGAAGGTCCACCTGCGGTTGGTAGAGCAGCGTGAATTCCGAACGCGCCAAGGCGTTTCGCAACTCTTCCTGAAGCACGAATTTTTCATGCGCCCTGGTGTTGAACTCGGGAGCGTAAAACTGGAAATTATCGCGGCCGAACTCCTTGGCGCGATACATGGCCGCATCGGCATTTGCCAGCAGCGTATCGGGATCCATTCCATCCTTGGGATAGTTGGCAATGCCGATACTGGCCGTCGCCCGCACAAGATGCGCTCCGAGCTGAACCGGCTCGGCGAGTGCAGCCCTGAGCTTTTGCAAGGTCTCGGAAACGAGATCGACGTTCGCCGGCTGGTCGAAAAGCACGACGACGAATTCGTCGCCGCCAAGTCGCACGACGGTATCGGTCGCCCGGACGCAGTCGACCATGCGACTTGCGACGATCTTCAGGAGCTCGTCGCCGGCATTGTGGCCGAGCGTGTCGTTGACGAATTTGAAATTGTCCAGATCGATGAACACCACTGTCACCCAGCGATCGTATCGCTGGGCGTACAAGAGCGCCTGTGAAAGCCGGTCCTCCAACAAGGCGCGATTGGGAAGCCCGGTCAGCACGTCATGATTGGCCATGAAGTGGATCCGGTCTTCGGCCTGTTTGCGTTCGATGGCGATCCCGGCGATGCGCGTGGTGAAATCGATGAGGCGAGTCTCGGCCTCGATCGGTTCGCGCACCGTCATAGAATACATCGCAAAAACGCCGAGCACGGCGCCCTGATGCGACAGGATCGGCGTCGACCAGCATGAACGCAAACCGTGTGGCCGCGCGAGTTCGCGATAGTCCTGCCAAAGCGGATCCTGCATGATGTCAGCGACAATCACCGGCTCGCGCCGATAGACTGCGGTACCGCAAGACCCTGCCCTTGGGCCTACCGCGGCGCCGTCGACGGCGTCGGTGTAGTCTCTCGCCAGGCTCGGCGCGGCGGCGTGGCGCAAGTGGCTGCCATCCTTGTCGAGCAGCAAGACCGAACCGAATATCCCCGCCAGTTGGGACTCGACCAGACGCATGAGCCGCTCGAGCACGTCTTCGAGGGGAGCGCTCTTTGCGATCATCTCGAGGATATGCGCCTGCCCGTCGCGAAGGATTTCGGCCTGCTTGCGCGCAGTGATGTCGCGGGCAATGCCGACGAGGCCGAAAATGTTGTTCTGAACGTTGCGCAACGGCAGTTTCGTAGACAGGAACCATTTGCCGGTGCCTGACGCATCGACGACGAACTCCTCCTCGTCGATCATCGGTTGTCCGTCGCGCATCAGTTGCTGCTCGATGAGGCGAAATTTCTGCGCAAGATCCGGCGCGTGAAGGTCGAAGTCGCTCAGACCGATCATGTCGCTCGTGCTGTCTCGACCGCTGTCGGACGCAATGGCTCGGTTGGCGACGACGAAGCGGCTTTCGGTGTCCTTCACCCACATGTAGTCAGGCACCAGGTCGATCAGCGTCTGCAAGGAGATACGCTCGTCGACGACCAAGCGGTTGGCGCTGAGCTCGCTGATGTCCTCATGCGTGGCCACCCAGCCGCCGTCAGGCATCGGCTGATGGCAGACCTGAATTGTCCGGCCATCGGCGAGCTCGGCTGTCCAGTTCCCCGAAGCCGTGCCCGAATTGACTGCCCGGGCCAACGCCAGATAAGCGTCCGCATTCATTGCCGAGGTTCCGACAGCGACGCGCCGCTCGACGATTTCGCGCAGCGCCGCACCCGGCTGCAATTGCTCCGGTGCAAGGCGATAGATTTCCGCATAGCGTCGATTGCACAGGATCAGCCGTTCATCGGCATCAAAGAAACAGATGCCTTGCGAGATGTTCTCTATCGCGGTCTGGAACCGCAGTGCCTGGTCCTGAAGTGCCGCAATCGTGGCGCGAAGCTCGCGCTCGAGGGCCTCATATGAGGCAGTCGCCAGTTGTGCCAGCGTCGTCAAATTTGCGGATTCGGGCGCGTCGGCGGTTTGCCTGGATGACTTCGTGGCCAAACACAATTCCTCCCGCTGATGCTTGAGGCAAGCAAAGGAGGTTCGCCTTCAACCCAAAAGCGACTGCATATTGGTCCGGATATACTAATGGCAGGTGAACCTGGCTCAACGCCGACGCTACCGGCACAGGCAACGGAAGCCGTGAGCCGGTCGCGGTGCCGGAGCCGTGAGACTTAGTCCATATGCGCGGCAGGCGCGCCACCGGCGGGCGGCGCAGCCTTTGGCTTGCGCAGCAGGAAAACAAACGGGACAGCAAGCAGTGTCATCATCATCAGCAGCTTGAAGTCATTGACGTAGGAGATCATCATCGCCTGGACATTGACCATGCGATCCATCAGCGACAGCGCCGTCGGATCGCCGCCCGCCGCTGCCGGCGATGCCGCCCAGAGGTTGGGATTGAACGGATTGATATAGGCCGAGAGCTCGGCGTGGTTGATCTGCGTGTTGCGTACCAGCAGAACCGTCACCACCGATACGCCGATCGACGAGCCAAGATTGCGCACCAGGCTGAACAGCGCCGTTGCATCGGTGCGGAAGCGTGCGTCGAGCGTGGCGAAAGCCACGGTGGACAGCGGCACGAACACCATTCCCATTCCAAGGCCCTGGATGACGCCGGAGCTGAGGATAAGCCAGTTGTCCATCTGCGGCGAAAAGCTCGACATCGTGTAGAGCGATTGCGCGGTCAGCAGGAAGCCGATGACGACGAGGATCCTGGCATCGATCCTGTGCATGATCCGCCCGACGAACAGCATCGCGATCATCGTGCCGACACCGCGCGGGCCCAAGACGATGCCTATGGTGAGGGTCGGATAACCGAAGATGGTCGACAGCATTGGCGGCAGCAGCGACATGCTCGCCAGGATGAGCACGCCCATGACAAAGATGAACGCAAGCCCGGTGACGAAATTGCGATCGAGGAAGATCTTCGGGTCGATAAAGGGGTGCTCCGCCGTCAACGTGTGGATGGTGAATACCCAGAAACCGGTGATGGAAAGACCAAGCTCGATCCATATCTCGATCGAGGAAAACCAGTCGACCTCGCCGCCGCGATCGAGCATCAGCTGCAGCGCGCCGACACCGAGCGAGAGCATGGTGAAGCCGAAGAAATCGAAGCTGCGCACGCGACGGGCGACGCTGGGAAGATATGCGGCCATGCCAAGGAAGGCGATGATGCCGACCGGCAGGTTGATGAAGAACACCCAGCGCCAGTTGAAATTCTCGGTCAGCCAGCCACCCAGCGTCGGGCCAAGGATTGGTCCCAGCATGATGCCGGCGCCCCAGATGGCCATGGCCTGGCCGTGGCGTTCCCTAGGGTTGATGTCGAGCAGGAAGGTCTGCGACAGCGGCACGATGGCCGCGCCGAACACGCCTTGCATGAGCCGGAACAAAACGATGGTCTCAAGGCTCCAGGCGATGCCGCACAGCATTGAAAAGACGGTGAAACCGACCACGGCCGTCAGGAACAGCTCCTTGCGGCCGAAGCGGTCGGCAAGCCAGCCGGTCACCGGCGTCATGATCGCCGCGGCAACGATGTAGGAGGTCAGCACCCAGTTGATGTTGTCGGGGGAGGCGCCGAGATCGCCGGTCATGGTCGGCAGCGCAACGTTGGCGATCGTCGTGTCGAGCGCCTGCATGATCGTCGCAAGCATGAGCGCAACTGTGATCAGGCCGCGGTGCGGTACTTCGCGAAAGGGTTCTGGGCTGCTCATGACCTAAAACTTCCAGCAGGTAACAAAAACGTGTACATTAGGTTTCCGGACGGCGAGGCCCTCGCTGTAGAGAGACCCTCATCGCGGTGGGACGCGAGCATCGATGTGGGGGTTACATCGACTGAGCGTCTCGACAAGCGGGCGCCTGCCGCCCGGAAACCTGAGGACCGAAGATCCTGCGCGGCGTTGTCTGCTCAGGCAGGCTACAGCGCAGCCCGTCCACGCATTCAACTTTTCCTGCGCCTCCCTCGGACCAATCCTGCATCCATCTCGCTGTTTGCTATGCGGCCGCTACCAGGCCTCTTTACCTGGCCTCGCCTGCCGTGGCGCGGCCGAAAATGCTCGGCAGCCCGCGGGAAACGCCGGTGTCCACCGTGACCGTCGCGCTCATGCCGGTGCGCAGCGCCGTCTTGGCGTCGGCATCGGCCAATTCCAGGCGGACCGGAATGCGCTGCGTGACCTTGACCCAGTTGCCGGTGGCGTTCTGCGCGGGCAGCAGCGAGAACTCGGCCCCGGTGCCGGCGCCGATCGCCTTGACGGTGGCTTCGAACGTCTTGCCCGGATAGGTATCGACCACGATTTCGGCCTTCTGGCCCGGCTTCATGTTGGTGAGCTGGGTTTCCTTGAAATTGGCGTCGACCCAGGTGTCGCCGGTCTCGACCAGCGAAAACAGCGGCGTGCCCGAACCGACATACTGGCCGACCTTGAACGAAGCGGCCTGGCTGATGATGCCGTCGGCAGGTGCCTTGACCGTGGTCTGGACCAGATCGTAGGCCGCCTTGTCGCGTGCGGCGAGCGCCGCCATTACCGTTGGATGCTTGTCGGTCTCGATGTCGGGATTGCCGCCAAGTGCCGCCTTGGCGCTGGCGATCCCTTGCTGGGCCACGGCCAGCTGCTGCTTCGCCTTGTCGAGGTCGTTCTTGGCTTCGTCCAGAGACGACTTGGCGTTGATGCCCTTGCGGGCAAGGTCGGCGGCGCGGTCATATTGCGACTGCGCGTACTGGACCTGGCTTTCGTCGGACTTCTCCTGCGCCAGCGCCTGGCTGTAGGCCGCACGCAGCTGCTCGACATTGAGCCGGGCGCCAGCCACCGCCGCGTCGGCCTGGGCCAATGCGATCCGGTAGGGCTCGGGATCGATAGCGAACAACACGTCGCCCTGCTTGACAGACTGGTTGTCGAAAATGTCGACCTGAACGATGCGGCCCGCCGTATCGGCGGCTATCGACACCTTGGCCTGCTGCAGATTGGCGTTCTCGGTCTCCTGATAGCGGCCGCCGGTCACCCAGACATAGCTGCCGCCGGCGATCAACGCAGCGGGCAGCACAAACATCAAAAGGAAGCGGCCGGCACGGCGCTTCTTCTTCGGCGCCACCGGCGCCGGAGCTATCTGCGGAGCGACCGTTACCGGAGCTGCCGCCGGCTTCGCGGGAGCTTCCATCTCCAGCTTGGCCGCATTCTCATCTAGTTTGGCTACCGCGTTCATGCTGCTGCGCCTTCCGTATTCTTCACTTTTTCCGAGGGCGGCGTCTCACCATCTGCAAGATTCTGCACCATTGTCTCCAGCGCCCTGACCAGGACGTGGCGATCTTCCGGCGAAACGCCAACGAGCGATTCCTCATAAACCTCGCCGGCAAGGCTCTTGACGTGGGTGTAGGCCGCGTTGGCCTTGGCGGTCGGGAAAATCATGCGCACTCGCCTGTCGGTTGCGTCGGGACGGCGCTCGATCCAGCCGCCCTCCTCCATGCGATCGACAAGACGCGAGACGCTGATCGGCTCGATTTCGAGAAGCTCGGCAAGCCGCGCCTGCGCGACACCCGCCTCCTTGGCGACACGTACCAGAAGCCGCCATTGCGCCGAAGAAAGGCCGAAACCACTGGCGCGCGCCTCGAAGCGCTTGCGCATCAGGCGCTGCACGTCGTGGATCAAAAAGCCCAATCTGTCGATGCCGTCGGAAACCATGAGCGACATATATAATAAGCGTGCTCATAATTCAAGGAGCCGGATTGTGCCAGAAGCCGGCAAGTGTGCATGGCAGTCGGTGCAGGGCGATCGTGGTTAGCAATTTATTACGCCGGGCGCTTGTGACGAGCATGCAGAAGATCGGCGTTCAGATGCTCAGACTATCGATCTCATCCAGGCGGAAAACGCTTCGATATGCGCTTGTCGGGGGTGATTGGCTACGCAGGCAAGGTAAAAGCCATAGCCTGGCAGACAGAGATCATGTGCCTTGACTAGCCTGCCAGCCTCGAGTTCGCCACTGACGACCACATCGCTGCAGATAGCGATACCTTGGCCTGCCGCTACCGCGTCAATCGCGTGCAGCTCTTCGCGGAAGCTTAGGTCCCATGCCTGGTTGGCATTGGGGATGCTGGGATCGATCGAGCGTGCGATCGCCAGCCATCGTTGCCAAGTCGGCGCTTCCGGGTCGCGGTTCGTCCAATTGAAATGGATGAGCGGGTATTGCAGCAGATCGGCGGCGCGCTCGATCTGTCGGTCGCCTCCTGCGAACAACTCCGGGCTGCATACCGGAAAGAATGCGTCCCGAAAAATTTCCTGCGCGGGAACATCCCGCGGCATCCTGCGCGCATAGCGGATCGCGACGTCGGCGTCACCGGCTCGCAGGTCCAGAACGGCGTCTGTCCCGATGATCTCCAGTGGAATGTTCGGATGCTGTTCGCGCCACTTCGACAGGCGCGGAACCAGCCATCGGCTGGCAAATGCATTTGGGCTCGTCACGCGCAACGGGCGTTGGCCAACTCCGGCCGAGGCCGATGCTATTGCCGCAGCGAAAGCGTCGAAGCCGCTGCAAATTACCGGGAATAGCCGTTCGCCCACGCCTGTGAGCACGAGCGGTCGTGGGCGCCGCCGGAACAGCAGTTGCCCACAGACCTCCTCCAGCAATCGAATCTGGTGGCTGATGGCCGTTGGCGTCACTCCGAGTTCCGTCGCGGCCTTCCTGAAGCTCATCAGCCTGGCAGCGGCTTCGAAGGCGCGAAGCGACCCGAGCGGCGGAAGTTTTCTCATCCAGGCAGTTTAGATGAATTTAGCTCATCCAGCGACTGAGATATTCGATTTTGCAGCGAATGGCGCCGCATGAGATCATTGTGATCCGGTGAACGACAGCGGCCTGTCCAACCGTGCTGGATCACGAAGGGTATCCCTCGATGAGCATGTTCAAGCTTATAGACGGTTCCGAGCCGACGTTGCAGGCGCCAGATATCGCCCGGCTCAGGCAGGCGATTAGCGGCGATCTGATCCTTCCGGACGACCCTGGCTATGACCAGGCGCGCAGAGTTTGGAATGGCATGGTCGATAAGAGGCCGGCGGCTGTCTTCTATTGCGTCGAATCCAGCGATGTCGTCACGGCCGTCAACTTCGCCCGATCGCAAGGCTTCCTCGTCGCCGTCCGCGGCGGTGGTCATAACGTCGCCGGCAGTTCGGTATGCGACGGCGGCTTGGTGATCGATGTGTCACGCATGAAGCGGATCGAAGTCGACCCGATCCGCCGTGTTGCGCGCGCAGAAGCCGGCCTGAACCTGGGCGAGTTCGACGCAGCCACACAGGTCCATGGTCTTGCGACGACCATGGGTGTCAACGCGGATACCGGCATAGCCGGACTGACACTCGGCGGCGGGTTCGGCAAGCTTGGCCGCAAACATGGACTGAGCTGCGACAACCTTGTTGCTGTCGAAATCGTGACAGCGGACGGCCGCTTGCTCACGGCAAACGCGGCCGAAAATGCAGATTTGTTCTGGGGCATTCGGGGCGGCGGCGGCAATTTCGGAATAGTCACCACCTTCGAATACAAGCTCCATCCCGTGGGTCCGCTCCTCATCGCGGGATCGATGCTATACCGCTACGAAGAGGCACGCGAAGCGATGCGGTTCTATCGTGCGTTCTCGAGCGGCGCCCCGGATGAGCTGAGCCTGGATGCAGCACTTGTGACGGCGCCCTCGGGCGAACGCTTCTTCAGCATATCGGCGTGCTACATCGGCCCACTCGACGAAGGCCAGCAAATCATTCAACCTCTGAGAGAGTATGGCACGCCAGTTGAGCGCCGGATTGCTCCTGTCCCCTATCTTCAAATCCAATCGGCCGGGGACAGCCTCTTTCCGCGCGGGCGGCGCTACTACTGGAAGGCGCAGTTCATGCGCGAAATCACAGATCAGGCGATCGATACCATGCTTGCGGCTTACATGACTGCACCCAGCGAATCGCTTCTGGTCCTGCAGCAGGTTGGCGGCGCCATCTCGCGAGTACCGATGGACGGAACGCCCTACGCCAACAGAGATGCACTTTACGATTGCTTCCCGATATCGATCTGGGACAATCCGTCTGACGACGAAACGCACATCCGATGGGCGCGCGACCTGTGGGATGCAATGAGACCGTTCTCGACCGGCGGCGTCTATGCGAATAATCTCGGCGAAGAGGGCACTGATCGGGTTCTGGCGGCTTACGGCGAGAATTATCCGAGGTTGGCCGCACTAAAGAACAAGTATGATCCCACCAATTTCTTTCGCTTGAACCAAAACATCAAGCCTGCGACCTGAGCGACCGCCCCAGGCCGATGCTCGAAATTCTGCGGCGCTGCTACAGCTCCAAATTCCAGTTCTGGCCGACCAGATCCTTGCCGAAGGAATGGTGGCGCTCCTCGTTGGCCAATTTAAAACCCGCAGCCTCATAGATGTGGCGGGCGGCGGCGAGCACGTCGTTGGTCCACAGCGTCAGTGTCGTGTAACCCGTGGCGCGGCAAAAGCCGATACATTCCTCGACCAGCCGCTTGCCGATACCGAGGCCGCGCGCCGACGGCTCGACATAGAGCAGGCGCAATTTCGCCACCGCGTCCGACTGGCGCACGACGAAGACCGAGCCGACGACCTCCCCTTCCCGCTCGGCGATCCAGCTGCGTTGCCATTTCGGATCGAAGGATTTGACGAAGACACCGAGGATTTCGGCGACCAGCGCTTCATAGGTTTCGTCCCAGCCATATTCCTGCGCGTAGAGCAGGCCCTGCCGATGGATGATCCAGCCGATGTCGCCGACTTGCAGGGACCGCAGCATATAGGGAATTTTGGGTTCGGCGCTTCCGCCCAGCAGAAGCTGCACCGTCTGCATGGCCTTGACCAGCCTGTCCTGTTCGGCAACCGAAAGCCGTTCGAGCAAAGCCGCGACCTGGTCGTGCGAACCCTGGTTCAGCGGCGCGAAGGCCTGCCGCCCGGCCTTGGTCAGCGCGATCGACGAGCGCCGCGCATCCGCTTCCATCGTGGCGCGCTCGACCAGATCACGCTCCTCGAACTTCTTCAGCAGCCGGCTGAGATAACCGGCATCGAGGCCGAGATCGCGTGCAAGGTCGGTGGCGGTCAGGCCATCGCGATGGGCCAGCTCATAGAGCACCCGCGCCTCGGTCAGCGAGAAGGTGCTTTTCAGCAGCCCTTCGTCGAGCAGCCCGATCTGGCGGGTGTAGAAGCGGTTGAAGGCCCGCACCGCGTCGATCAGCTCCTTGCCTGGGTGATCATGAATGGTCATGGCATCCTCCTCCCGGCAAGATCAGCGATTTAGTTGACTTAGTCAAGTATCCGTTTGAAGCAATTGTTCCTGATGATGCTCACCGGGCGCCTTGACTCGCGCGAGTTGCCAGCCTATTTCAGCGCCACGTTAGCACTCCCCCAAGATGAGTGCTAACCACATGTCCGGCGCCGCCGGACGGAGGAACTGTTCTCACCATTCTCATCGAGGAATAAAAAATGGCAAAGTCGAAGTTCCGCCCGCTTCATGACCGCGTGGTCGTTCGTCGGGTCGAATCCGAATCCAAGACCGCGGGCGGGATCATCATCCCCGATACGGCTAAGGAAAAGCCGCAGGAAGGCGAGATCATCGCCGTCGGTTCCGGCGCCCGCGACGAAGCCGGCAAGCTCGTCCCGCTGGACGTCAAGGCCGGCGACCGCATCCTGTTCGGCAAGTGGTCGGGCACCGAAGTCAAGCTCAATGGCGAAGACCTTCTGATCATGAAGGAATCCGACATTATGGGCATCATCGGCTGAATATCGGCCTCACCCTCGTTTAAATCTTCGGGCTCAATCCAAGCCCCTGCCAGGAGCTAAAAATGGCTGCCAAAGACGTAAAATTCTCCCGCGACGCTCGTGAGCGCATGCTGCGCGGCGTCAACATCCTCGCCGACGCGGTGAAGGTCACGCTCGGCCCCAAGGGCCGCAACGTCGTCATCGACAAGTCGTTCGGCGCACCGCGCATTACCAAGGACGGCGTCACCGTCGCCAAGGAAATCGAGCTTGAAGACAAGTTCGAGAACATGGGCGCGCAGATGGTCCGCGAAGTTGCTTCGAAGACCAACGACA